>JADLCG010000001.1 GCA_020847355.1 Anaerolineales bacterium
ACAACTAATCTTATTGGCGTTCGTTTTACAAAAGTAGGCAAAATTTATCATTTCGAAACTTCCGCCGTGCCGGATGTGGCGCTCGGCGAGCATGTAATCGTGGATACCTCGCGCGGCAAGCACTTGGGCGAAGTCGTTCAAATGGTCAAGGAAATGCCCGAGAAACCGGAAGGCGGCTGGAGGTCCGTGGAGCGGCGCGCCAACCCGCGCGATTTATTGCTTCAACAATCCTGGCAAGCCAAACAAACTGAAGCCATGATCAACTGCCGCGCGCGCGCATCCGAATTGAAATTGAGAGACGTGAAGATCGTCACCGCCGAATACAACTACGACGGCTCGCGCTTGGCGTTCCTCTTCAGTTCTGAGAGTGAAGAAAAAGTGGATTTGAAATCGCTCAAAAAAGATATGCACGAGCTTTATCCAAACGCGCATATTGAAATGCGCCAAATTGGTCCGCGTGACGTGGCTAAATTTTTAGGCGGCATGGGCGCATGTGGCATTGAAACGCGCTGTTGCTCAAAATTCCTCACCGACTTCTCCCCCATCTCGATCAAAATGGCGAAAGAACAAGGCATCTCGCTCACGCCCAACGAAATTACCGGCATGTGCGGCAGATTACGTTGTTGTTTGATTTATGAATATGAACAATACGTCGCCGCGCGCAAAGAACTGCCCAAGCGTAATAAGCGCGTCGTTACGCCCAAAGGCGAAGGCAAAGTCGTGGACGTTATCCCCATGAGCGAAAAAGTTGTCGTGCTGATCGAAAGCGGCACAGACCGCCCGCAAACCTTCACCTTCACCCGCGAAGAAATTCAACCGTGGGACGAACTCGAAGCCCTCCGCCGAAAATCCCAAGCCCCTTGTGACCGTCACGAAAGCGGCGGATGCACTTGCGGCAAAGACAGCCCCTTGAAGAATGACCGAGCTAACTGATCAATGGGCAGGCTCAAAAAAAATTCTGGTAATTTTGGCTCACCCAGACGACCCAGAATTTTTTTGCGGAGCCACGCTCGCCAAATGGGCGCTCAGCGGACACGATATTACCTATCTACTTCTCACCGGCGGCGATAAAGGCTATAACCCCACCACCCAGCCGGATATGACTCCCGAAAAATTACGGGAAATCCGCCATGTGGAACAAGCCAACGCCGCAAAAATTATCGGCGCACAGCCGCCCCACTTTCTGGACCTGCCAGACGGCTACTTAATCCCAGACCTGAATCTCCGCCGCGACATCGTCCGCGAAATCCGCAGATACAAGCCAGACATCCTTGTCACTTGCGACCCGCAGAATCTCTTCGCCCCATACGGATTGAATCATCCCGACCATCGCGCCTGCGGACAAGTCGTCTTAGACGCGGTCTTCCCCGCCGCCGACAACATCGCCTTCTTCCCAGAGCTAATTGAAGAAGGCTTTCAACCGCACATGCCCAAAGAAATTTGGTGTTCGCTCACCGCGCAACCCAATGTAAGCTTAGACGTGACGGAAACCTGGAATATCAAAATGCAAGCCATTCTCGAACACAAAACCCAAGTGCAGGATGTTGAAAAACTGATCGAGCGTTTCAAATCGCGCCGCGCAGAAGATAGCTCGGCAGAAAACCCGCGCTACGAAGAAAAATTTAGAGTAGTCAAATACGCATAACTCAACCTTCAACCTATAACTTCATAACGAACGGAGCCTCCCATGCCTGATTTCCTCAAAGAAGCGCAAGACCTCTTCTCTTATACGCAAGCCATGCGCCGCGATTTTCACGTTCATCCCGAACTCGGCTTCAAAGAATTTCGCACAAGCGGCATTGTCGCCAAAGAACTCGAAACCCTCGGCTTGGAAGTGACCAAAGGCGTTGGCAAAACTGGCGTAGTCGGCTATCTCGAAGGCGCAAAGCCCGGGCCCACCATTCTGCTCCGCTTCGATATGGACGCGCTCCCCATTCACGAAGAAACCGGCGCGGAATATTCATCCACAAATCCCGGCGTCATGCACGCCTGCGGACATGACGGGCATACCGCAATTGGCTTAACCGTCGCAAAAATTTTGAACAAGCATAAAAATGAATTGAAGGGAAATATCAAATTTTGTTTCCAACCTTCAGAAGAAGGACCCAACGGCGAAGAAGTTGGCGGCAATTTGATGATGATCCGCGATGGCGTGCTGGAAAATCCCAAAGTTGAAAAAACGCTTTCGCTCCATCTCTGGAACAGTCAGCCGCTCGGCTGGATTCACGTCGGTAGCGGACCCATGATGGCTGGCGCCGAAGCCTTCACCATCAAACTTACCGGCAAAGGCGGTCACGGCGCTTCGCCCGATTCCACAATTGATCCAATCGTCTGCGCGGCGCAAATCGTCAGCGCTTTACAAAGCGTCGTCGCCAGAAACGTCAACCCGCTCAAACCCGCCGTCGTCAGCGTCACTAGCATTCAATCCGGCTCGGCGTTCAACGTCATCCCGCAAACCGCGAATCTACTCGGCACTATCCGCACCTTTGACGATGAAACCCGCGCGCTCGTCCTCAAGCGCTTTGAAGAAGTTGTGCGCGGCGTCTCTGCCGCGCTGAGTTGCGAAGTTGAAATCATCCTCCAACAAGCGACCGCGCCGGTCATCAACAACCCCGCGGTCGCCGCCAGCGTAACGGAAGCCGCCAGCCAACTCTTTCCGCAAACTGAAATCGCCAGCCACGCCTACCTCACTATGGGCGCGGAAGATATGGGCTGGATGCAAGCGCAAGTGGACGGCTGTTATTTTTACGTTGGCTCGGCAAACCACGCAAAAAACCTCAACTATGGGCATCATCATCCCAAATTTGATTTTGACGAACAAGCCCTAATCAACGGCGCGGCTTTGATGTCCTCTGCGGCGGCGAACTTGCTGAAATAGATTCAGCGTCCCTTTCCTAACCCACAGCGGATTCTTCATCCCAAGCATTCTCTCACGCGGATCAAGCCTCATGTCACACAAAAGAAACTTAACCATCGTGCTTCTTGTCTCTGCAGTTGCCGGCGCGGTTATTTATCAACGAGCCTCCGCCCCGAGAAATTCAGCCACTGCCACAGTTGAAATCCTCAGTTCGCAAACGCCAAGCCTAGAAGCGCCCACACCCACCCCAACCTATGAAAGTTGTAGCTACATCTGGGCTTCGCATGACGCGCCCGAACTTTCCGAAAAACTCAACCAAGCGCTTCAAAAGCTCAATTCTGCCGCCAGCGCAAACGCCCAATTCTTCGGGGAAGATTGCGTCTATGCGGATGGACGTTCCACCTTTAGCGCCATGGAAGTTGATTTTTACATCCGCCTGCCCGCCGAAGATCTAAACGCCACAGCCGAGTTTGGCGACTGGATCAAACAAGTAATGGATACGATCGCCGCCCTGCCGCAAGCGGAACTAGGCGCTCGAAAAGGCTACGCGGAATTTTCGTTCATCAAAAGCGCCGCCGAACGAATCGTCGTTCGCGTTCCCATTGAAGCGTATCAAAGCCTTGACCCAACCCTGAGCGGCGCAGAATTATTCGCCAAATTCTACGCACCAATTGCGCCAACGCCTTAACTAAAAATCCGCTCATCTGAGCGGATTTTTTATTCAAGCGGAATCATGCCGTCGCATTCCGGACTATCTATGCAACCATAATATTTCTTGCCAGAGCGCGGTCCATCGCGCTGAATCCGCAGGACCATCATCTTCCCGCAGGTTGGGCATTGCGGCACAGAATCCGTATTGCGTTGCACGCGCAGAGCGCCCGTGCCGCCTATTTTCATCAGCGCCAGTTGAAAGAGATTCATAATTTCAGTTGGATCATATTTTTCATTCGCGGCAATATGCACCAGCGGAATCCCCGCATTCATAAATAGCTCGTCCATAAATCTATCGCTCTCGCGCGTATCGGTTTTGGAAACGCCGCGCACAATGTTCACCCCAAAGACCGGCAGTAAATTCTTCGGCTCGCACAATAGAAAATCCACATGTTTACGAAAAAACTTATTGAAGAAATGCACGTTTTCGTTGGGGCGCACAATATAAAAAATATCGTTCAACGCCACTTTCGGACAAATTAAATATCGTCCGCTCATAATCTCCGTCAAGGCGCGAAAAAGAGCCAATTCAGTGGTCGTGATGAACGGCTCTTTCAAACGATAAGGTAAACGCTCAAGTTCTTTAGCAGAATCCGCCATAATTTTTGAATTATAAATTAGGAAACGCCTAACGTACAGAAAATTAAGCCTTGTTTGCGGTCATATTTAGCCAGC
>JADLCG010000002.1 GCA_020847355.1 Anaerolineales bacterium
GCGAGGTTTAAGTCGCTCCGAATATGCTTGGAAGACATCACGCAGTATGCGCCGCCGTAGGCTTTGCGCGTGATCACCAATAACTTTGGCACAGTCGCTTCGCAATAAGCGTAAAGTAATTTCGCGCCGGAGCGGATGATGCCATGATGTTCTTGATTTGTGCCGGGTAAAAATCCGGGGACGTCTTCAAAGGTGATGATTGGAATATTGAATGCATCGCAAAAGCGGACGAAGCGCGCGCCTTTCTCGCTGGCGTCAATATCCAACACTCCGGCTAAAACGGCGGGCTGATTAGCCACAATGCCGACGGAATGTCCGCCGAGCCGCGCAAAACCAACCACAATATTCTGCGCGTAATTTTCATGAATCTCGAAAAAGTTTCCGTCATCCACGATCATGCGGAGCGCTTCTTTGATATCGTAAGGTTTATTCGCGTCGTCGGGGACGATGCTGTTGAGCGCTTCGTCCATCCGCAGAGGATCGTCTGAAGAGACGAAGGGCGCGTCTTCCATGTTGTTTTGCGGCAGGTAGCCAATTAATTTGCGAATCAAGAATAATGTATCGGCTTCGCTATCCGCCGCTACATGACACACGCCGGATTTTTCAGAGTGTACCGCCGCGCCGCCTAATTCTTCCTGCGTCACTTCTTCGTGGGTTACGGCTTTTACTACGTCTGGTCCCGTTACGAACATATATGAAGTATTGCGCGTCATAAAAATAAAATCGGTCAGCGCCGGGGAATAGACCGCGCCGCCCGCGCATGGACCCATAATCGCAGAGATCTGCGGAATCACGCCGGAGGCTAACGTATTGCGTAGGAAGATATCGGCATAGCCAGCCAGCGCCACTACGCCTTCTTGAATTCTTGCCCCGCCGGAATCATTTAAGCCGATCATCGGCGCGCCGTTTTTGAGGGCGAGTTCCATTACTTTGCAAATTTTCTCAGCATGGACTTCGCCCAAACTTCCGCCGAAGACCGTGAAATCTTGCGAGTAAACATAAACCAAGCGTCCGTCTACGGTGCCCCAGCCAGTGACGACTGAATCGCTCATAATCTTTTGATCTTCCAGCCCAAAATCGCTGGTGCGATGCACAACAAACGGATCAAGTTCTCGGAACGAGCCTTTATCCAACAAAAGGTCTAAGCGTTCGCGGGCGGTCAACCGGCCTTTTTTGTGTTGCGCTTCAATACGTTCCGCGCCCCCGCCCAGCCGCGTTTGCGCCTTAAGCTGACTCAATTTAGTGATGTTCGGGTTCTCGCTCATAAGCCTCTCTCTGTAGTGATTTGGTTGTGAAACTGATAAACAAAATTAGGACTAGATTTAATATAACCGCGAAAAGCCAGTTTGGTCGCGGCATGGGGAAGAGGAAACGCTCGCCCCAAAACCAGACGGTGTAGCCTGCCGCCGCGCCAATTAACATTTTCTTCGCCCAGGCTTTTTCCTGCCAAATGCCGTAGAGCAGGGAAGCGCCGAGTAACGCCCAAACCAGCCCGCTGACGATGATAACCCATAGGCTGGGATGTAGATTAAATTTACTTAAGGCATTTTGCCAAGCCAGCGCCGTCCAAACGCGCAGGGCGTTCCACGCTGTAAAGATTAACACCAGCCAGAGAAGAAGGGTTACACGGAAAGGAAATTTGCTAAACATTTTGAAGGGCAGGAATGTGAATTGAAATAGAATCAACTTTCAGTTAGGAAAGAGGCGGGTCAGTATTTGGGTTCATCCAAAAGATAGAGCAGGCTTTTGCCGCCATAGACATTATAACTTTCCAGATACGGATCAAACTGCCCGTTATAAGGCGCGTATTCCAATAAATTGGGGCTGGCGAAGACGATTTGCATTTGATGTTGTTTGAGATAGATCGGCGCTTGACCAGTTTTGAGCGCTTGAAAATACGCATAGCTGTTGATCAAGCCGTCCATGTTGACGATGGTGCGATCGTGAATGAAATAGCCGACATTCCCGCCGCCGGTCATGCCGATCACTGCGCCGGGCGGCGTATTGGCTTCAAGAAACGGCAGAACTTCCATGTAAGCTCGCTCCGGCGGGAAGTAGTTGTAGAGCATGGCGGTTCTAAAATAATCCGCTTGCCGCGCCGCAAGATACACGCCGACTAAAATTGCGCCCGCTTTCAGAATGCTTGGCGCGAACTTGAATTTTTGAATAGGCGCGAGGAGCAGATACAAAAGCAGGCTTTCGATCAGCACGATCAAAAGCATTTGTCCGTTCCAGTACCATTCTTTCGCGCCGCCGTAAGCAGTGGCTGTGTAGGAGAGAATCTGAATTCCGCAGGCGGCGATCAAGGGGATTAACGCCATTGCGCTGATTTTTATTTTTGCCGTTTGAGCGTTAATCAAGAAGATCAACGCCGCCAGCGCTACGAAAAATGCCATAGCGATATAGTAACGCTCGTCCAATGTGTTTGAACCCGGATAAACGGCGTAAATTTTGACGGCGATCCAATTGAAAAAATTGGAGGTTGGTTGCCAGGCGTCATAGGCGTTTTTATATCCGATGCCGAGAAAACTGCTCCAGTTGGCGGGCGGGTTATCGTAAACTGTGTGACCCAAAGATCCCCACCATCTTTTGATTTGTCCGCTGACTGGGCTGGTTGTGCCGAACATGAGTTTATTGATTAGCATGTAGATAGCTAACGCGCCGCCGACAATGCCGTAATACACTGCGGATTCGCTCAACCATTTTCGCCAATTGGCTTGGAGCGCTTGAAGCGGCGAGATTGCGCTTTTAGTTCGCTTCTCTCCAAAACGATAGGCGGCGAGGCGCAGCGCTAAGACGAATACCGCGCTGAGTAGAAAATCAAATATGAAGGCGCTTCTAGGCAGGGAGTTGATCAAGCCGAATTTTGTCAGCGTTAAATATATACCCACGCTGAGCGCACTACCCAGCGTAATTGCCGTCAGTACGGAACGAATAGTCCGCCAGACGGAATTTGCTCGGGGATGTTGGTACGCGCCGCAAAAATAGAGCGCGATTGTTTTTGTGATTATTGCAATCACTGCCATTTGCACGGCGGAGTTTGCATACTGTGCATTGTAAGTAGGAATATCGGCTTTGAGCGCTACGGCGCAAGCCATAGAAAGGAAGATGA
>JADLCG010000003.1 GCA_020847355.1 Anaerolineales bacterium
AGTCCCATCAAATATAAAACGCCGTCTAAGCCCAATACGTTTAGCGCCTGCTTGGCAGAGGCTTTGACGATGGGCTTGGCGCGGAAGGCGATGCCCAAACCGGCAATACTCAACATTGGCAAGTCGTTTGCGCCGTCGCCCACGGCGATGGTCTGCTCTAATGAAAAGCCTTCAGTCTGAGCGATTTTTTCTAAAAGGTACGCCTTTCTCGCGCCGTCTACGATCTCGCCGCTGACTCGTCCGGTGATCGCGCCGTTTTCAATTTCAAGTTCGTTGGCGAAAACATAATCAATACCGAGTCTTTTTTGAAGCGTTCTTCCAAAGTAAGTAAAGCCGCCGGAAATTAAAGCGGTTTTATAACCTAATCTCTTAACCGTTGAAATCAGTTTTTCCGCGCCTTCGGTTAAGACCAAAGTGACGGCAACTTCAACCAGCGCGGTTTCAGGCAAACCTTTGAGCAAAGCGACGCGCTCGGTGAAACTTTGTTTGAAATCCAATTCTCCGCGCATCGAGCGTTCGGTAATTTCGGCGACTTGCTTGCCGACTCCGGCGCGTTTGGCGAGTTCATCAATCACTTCGGCTTGAATGAGCGTTGAATCCATATCGAAGACGATCAAGCGGCGATTGCGCCGATAAACATTATTTTCCTGATAAGCAATGTCCGCGTCAATTTCAGTGGAGAGTTCTAAGAACTGACGGCGTAAGGCGGGCAAATCCGCTACGGGACCGCTCAACGAAAATTCAACGCAGGCTTTGCTTTTGCCGTTTCCAAATTCATCCAGCGGAACTCTGCCGGAGAGACGGATGATCTTGTCAATATTCAATCCGTTTTCCACAACCGTGCGCGCCAAACGGCTAATTTGATGCGCGGTGACGCGCTTTGCCAGCAGTGTGACGATATGCCTGCGCTTGCCTTGTTGCGCCACCCATTTTTCGTAACTCTCTTGCGAGACGTTGATAAAACGCGCCGCTAAATTTAGCTCGCTGATTGTTTGTTGAATCGCGGCTTTGACAGCTTCGACATCTTCGTCTTGCGGAATTTGAATCAACATGCCTAAAGCCAACGCGTCGTGAATGACCGATTGCCCAATATCTAAAACGTTGACGTTATGTTGCGCTAAAACTTGCGTGATAGCGGCAGTAATGCCCGGCTTATCCATGCCGGTGATGTTCATTAAGATTGGTTCGTTCACAAGCGCCTCTTTTGACTGGAATATAAACTGCCCGATTTTACTTTAATTTACGCGCTTTTTTTTAATCTCTTCGCCAGCCCTCTCGCTTATAATCAGAATAACCGAACTTAAAAATGAACAAGCGAATTCGATTATTTTTTGCAGTTGTGATCCTCTCCATTTCCATTGCGCTTTTGCTTTGGGGATATTTACCCAATCCGCGCGAAACGCGCTTGCAAGTTATTTCGCCGGTTGAGATGCAATTGCCCGCAACCCCATAACTTGATGAAACGCTTCTCCGTTTTTTTAGCGCCTCTTTTTTTGACTTTTATGATTTTAGCTTGTGGAGGCTCTGTTTCCGCGCCGGAAGCCCCAGCCCTCTCCACGCAACCTGTTTCCGCTCCATTGGTCGCTACGCCTTTTCTTTCTACTTCTACGCCCTCTCCGGCAGTGATTGAAACCCGCTTGCTGACTTTGGAATATCCGCCGAGAATGCGCGCAGGCGTGGAGAGCGAAGTAGTTACGCTCACTTTGGCTGTAGATCAAAGCGGAGTTATTACGCCAACCGCCGAGATAGATGGCAATGTGATTAGCGGCGAGATTATCGAAATCCCTGATTTGTATGCAACGCATAATGTGACCGCCGAAGCGAGTTTGAACATCGCCGGTCTGCAAATCTCTCCCAATGGCGCAATCTTCGAGCCGTTATTGCCCGGTCAATCCGCAAAATTTTATTGGAGCGTTCATCCTTTAGATGCCGGGGAATATAAAGGCACGCTTTGGTTGCATTTGAATTTTGAAGATAAAGCTACGGGAGAGAAAAGCCGAATTGCCGTATCCGCTCAAAGCGTCGAGATTGAGGCGGTGGATTTTTTCGGCTTGTCAGTTAATCTAGCGCGGACTTCCGGCGTAGTGGGCTCAATCGTTGGCGGTATCCTAGGCTTGCCATTTTTGGAAGACGCGGTCAAATTCCTTTTGAAGAAGAGGCGCGCCGTAAAGGCGGCGTAAATTCAATGGTACAATTTCGGAAAAATAAATTCTCGCGGAGTTTCAAGAATGAATGAATGGCTCTATGTAGCTTTATTTATGATTGTCGGCGCAATTATTCCAATTGGCGCAATTCTTGCGGGCGCTATTTTATCTCCTAAAAAGCCTAACCCAATCAAACAATCTACTTACGAATGCGGCATCGAGCCAGTCGGGGATGCGTGGGTGCAATTCAAAGTCCAGTATTATATTTTCGCGCTGGTCTTTCTAGTGTTTGACGTGGAGGCGGTTTTCCTTTTTCCGTGGGCGGTGAAGTTGGGTCAGTTGGGGTTGTATGCGGTGGTTGAGGGCATTATTTTTATCTCCATTCTCGTCGTCGGCTTGCTGTATGCTTGGCGCAAGGGAATGCTGGAGTGGTCTTAAGTTTGGCGCGTGTTGATAAGAAAGGCTGATTGGAAATTCCAAATCAGCCTTTTCTTTATATACAGGAGTGATCTATGGACTTTTTGAACGACCCGCTTAAGGTTACGGCAGAATGGCTGGAGGGGATTTTTGGCGCTTGGGGCATGAACGCGGCTTTCGCGCATGTCTTAGTCGTTTTTCTCGGCGTTTTGCTTTTGCTAGTTTTGTTAATGGTCGTGGATATATTTCTGGTGTGGATGGAACGTAAAGTAGTTTCGCGTTTCCAAGATCGCATCGGACCGAATCGCGTGGGACCATACGGTTTGATCCAGCCGTTTGCGGATATCATCAAACTGGTAATCAAAGAAGACATAACGCCCAACGGCGCGGATCGCGCGCTGTACAACCTTGCGCCAATCCTTTCGATGATGGCGGTTTTGATGGTTTGGGCAGTGGTGCCAATTGCGCCGGTCATCCTTGGCACAGATTTGAACGTAGGCGTATTATTTCTGATCGCCGCCGGCGCGATCGGCACGCTTTCTATTATTATGGCGGGCTGGGGTTCTAACAATAAATTTGCGTTGATCGGCGGCTTTCGTCAAGTGGCGGTGATGGTGGCGTTTGAAGTGCCGATGCTCACGATGTTATTGATCCCTACAATTTTCGCCGGCTCAATGAATATGAACGCTATGATTCAAGCCCAAGATAAAATTTGGTATTTTGTGATCTCGCCCTTAGGCGCTTTGATTTTCTTGATCGCAGTGATTGCGGAGTTGGGGCGCGCGCCGTTCGATCTAGCGGAAGGCGAATCTGAACTCGTTGCGGGTTTCAACACCGAATATTCAGGCATGAAATTCGGCATGTTCTACGCCGGGGAACTGCTTCATGCAATGACCTTTGGCGGCATCTGGGCGATTCTCTTTTTTGGCGGGTATCGCTTCTTTGGCTTGGAGCAAGTCAGCCCATTTCTCGCCGCCGCTATTTTTCTCGCTAAAGCGCTGATCGGCTATTGGATCATCATGTGGGTCAAATACACGATGGTCAGAATCCGCATTGACCAAATGCTTGCCTTCAATTGGATTTTTCTCACGCCGCTTTCGTTTGTGCTGTTGATGGTGACGGCTTTGATGAATGCGCTTCTGCGCGGGACCCCAAGCTGGGTTTACGGAATTGGCATGTTCTTCTCGAACGTCATTTTGGCTTGGCTGGCGTTGGAGATCGCCCGTTCGGTTAGCCGTAAAGAACGCGAGAAAATTGAAGGCGCGAAACCGCTGGCTGAGGCGCATCATTAAATTGGAGAATTTATGACCCCTGAAAAGATAATTTTTCTAATCGTCGCTGGCGCAACTTTAGTTTCAGCCTTGATGGTCGTGACCACGCGCAATATCGTCCATGCCGCGTTTTGGCTGATTGCGGCTTTGTTTGGCGTGGCGGCGATCTTCGCCATCCTCAACGCGGGTTTTATCGCGGTAGTGCAAGTGGTGGTTTACATTGGCGCGATTGCGATTCTTTTCATTTTTGCGGTGATGCTCACGCGCAAAGATTTGCGCGATACCAGCGCGCAACAAAATAGAAATTGGCAGGCTGGGGCATTGATTGCGGCGCTCACTTTCGGCGGATTAGCCGCGCTCTTTCAAAGTTGGGAAAAGTTATCGGTAGCCGCGCCAGCTATCCCGTCCAGTTTTGACGCGGTGGCTGAATTGGGCAGTCAACTTACTTCGCCAAGCGCTTATGTCCTGCCGTTTGAAGTTGCCTCTGTCTTATTATTGGCGGCGATGATCGGCGCGGTTTATATCGCCTTCACGCGTAAATAGGAGTTTGAGATGATCCCGCTTTCTTGGTATTTATTTTTTTCAGCCGCTTTATTTACGATTGGGTTGTTCGGCGTGCTAACGCGCCGTAATGTGATCGCTATTTTGCTGGGCATTGAATTGATGCTGAACGCGGTGAATGTTAATCTGGTGGCGTTTTGGCGCTATGGAGACGTTGCCGCTATGACCGGACAAGTTTTTGCAATTATCGTCTTCGCGGTGGCGGCGGCGGAAGTTTCCGCCGGCTTGGCTTTGGTGATCTCCGTTTATCGGCGTAGCAACACGGTGGTTGCGGAAGATTTGGATTTGTTGAAATTTTAGAAAATGCCTAAACGCTCACTCTCTGCTTTGGAGGTTTGATGACGACAGAATTATTGATTTGGTTGATCCCGCTTCCGCCCGCGCTGGCGTTCTTTTTGATTACGCTTGTCACGAATAAAAATAAAGCGCTGAGTCACAGCCTGGCGATTGGCGCGGCTTTGCTCTCGTGGCTGGCGGCGATGATCGTCTTCTTCCGCGCAATCCGCGTGGAGCATTTCGGCGAGCGCCCTTTTGCTTCTTCGATCAATTGGTTTCCAACCGGAGCCACTTGGTTCAAAATCGGCGTGCTGATAGACCCGCTTTCGGCGTTGGTTTTGTTCTTTGTGGCTTGGTGCGTGCTGATGATTTTTCTGTACAGCGTTGGCTATCACAATTTTGGACAACCGCAAGGCGCGCATGACCGCGCCGGTTTGCCGCCGCACGGCGCGCTTCAACACGGTCACGCTGTGCCGTCTGTCGAGCCGTTGTACTCGCGCTTCTTCGCTTTCATCAGTTTGTTCGCTTTTGGCATGTTGACGCTGGTCGTTTCGGACAACGTGCTGATCATGTTCGTCGGCTGGGAAATTATGGGCTTGTGTTCATATTTGCTGATCGGCTTTTGGTACGGAAAAGACTCGGCTAAAAACGCCGCGATCAAAGCCTTTCTCACCACGCGCATCGGCGATGTCTTTATGTTATTAGGTATTGCCTATTTATATTCAGCCGCGCAAACGCTCTCGTTTCGAGAAATTTTTTCAGAACAAGTTTTGCATACGTTAGCCATTATCCCCAGCGGAGTCTTCGGCTTATCCGCCGCCGGCTTGATCGGCTTATTGCTCTTCATCGGCACAATTGGAAAATCCGCGCAATTCCCATTGCATGTTTGGTTGCCGGACGCAATGGAAGGACCCACGCCGGTCAGCGCCATGATTCACGCCGCCACGATGGTTTCGGCGGGTGTGTATGCCGTTCTGCGTATGTTCCCGTTGATCAGCTTGGACGAAAAGACGATGTTTATCATCGCTTTGATTGGCGGCTTCACCGCGCTCTTTGCCGCCACGATTGCCATTGCCCAAAATGACATCAAACGAGTTTTGGCGTATTCTACAATTTCACAACTAGGCTTTATGATCGCCGCGTTGGGCATTGGCGCGTATGTCGCCGCCGCTTTTCATTTAGTTACGCACGCCTTCTTCAAGGCTTTGTTATTCCTCGGCTCAGGCTCGGTGATTCACGGCATGGAGCATGGCGTTTTACATACTAACAATCACGCTCTCGATCCGCAGGATATGTTCAACATGGGCGGCTTGAAAAATAAAATGCCGATCACTTTTTGGACGTTCCTCATCGGCGGCTTCGCGCTTTCCGGTTTTCCATTAGTCACCGCCGGCTTTTGGTCAAAGGACGAAATCTTCGCAGAAGCTTGGAGTCGCGGTCACCTGATAGTTTTCAGCGTCTTGGCGTTTGCCGCTTTCCTCACCGCTTTTTACACGATGCGTCAAATCACGCTTACTTTTCTTGGAGAAGCGCGGACAGAAGAAGCCAAACATGCTCACGAGACTCGCTGGACGATGACTACGCCGTTGATTGTTCTCTCGGTCTTTGCCGTAACTTTTGGCTGGCTCGGCATCCCTGAGCATTTTCCACTCCTCGGCGGAATCTTACCCAACTGGTTCCATGAATTTATCGGCGGTACGTTGGCGCATCATCCTGAAGCGGCGGAATTCAGCCCAATCCCGCTGATTGTTTCATTGATCGTCGCCTTAGGCGGCTTGGCTTTGGGCTATTTCGCTTATCGGCATGTGAAAACTCCGCAGGAAGATAAACTTCAATTGAATTTCTTGAAAAATAAATACTACATTGACGAACTCTATGAAGCGGTTTTGATCAAACCCGCAAACTGGCTTGCTGAAAACATCGTCTATAAATTGATGGATATGACCCTGATCAATGGCTTCCTGCATTTGTTTGGACCCTCCACCAAAGGCGTTGGCTCAGTCATCCGCAACTACTTTGATATCCCAATTATCAATAAATTTTTTGGCGATGGCTCGGCAGATCTAACTTATTGGTTTGGCGGCAAATTGACGCGCACGCAAACCGGCAAGATTCAACAATATCTTTTATATTCGCTGATCGCCATCTTCGTCATTGGCGGCTTGGCATATTGGCTGTTGTTGGCGTAGGAGCAAAGCATGGAATTTCTAAACAACCATCTCCTTAGTCTCATCTTATTCACGCCAACTATTGCCGCGCTGATTTTGCTTTTTCTGCCAAGCAAAGAATTCGCCTTACTGCGTTGGTCTGCGCTGAGCGCCAGCCTCATCCCTTTGGGCTTGACGATCTATTTATGGAATAGCTTCGTTCCAGATCAAGCCGGCTTTCAATTTCAAGAAAGCTACCTTTGGTACGAGGCGATTCACTCCACCTTTCATTTGGGGGTAGATGGCATTTCGCTTTCGATGGTTCTGCTGACCACTTTGTTAACTCCGCTGGCGCTCCTTGCTTCTTTTAAAATTACGGATAAAGTCAAAGCCTATTTCATCCTTTTCCTGCTTTTGGAAACCGGTATGCTTGGCGTTTTCCTCGCTTTGGATTTGCTGATCTTCTTCGTCTTTTGGGAGATCGGCCTCGTCCCGATGTATTTCCTCATCAACCAATGGGGGAGCGCCAATCGAGAATACGCTTCGCTGAAATTTATCATCTACACCATGGGCGGATCGCTCGGCTTGTTGCTGGGTATTCAAATGCTCGGCGTGCTTTTTGGCACTTACGATCTGCTGGCGCTCTATCAACGCTGGAATGCTTTAGATAGCGGCTCGCTTTTGTTAGGCTTGCCGGTTCACACAGTTAAGACCATCGCTTTTTGGGCGTTTGTTATCGCCTTTGCCGTCAAAGTTCCCATTTGGCCCTTTCACACTTGGCTTCCAGACGCGCACACCGAAGCGCCGACTGCCGGCTCAATGCTTTTGGCGGGCGTGCTTCTCAAACTTGGCGCGTATGGATTTATCCGCCTCGTCCTCCCGTTTTATCCGCTGGAATCGAAAGTCTTCGCCGGCGCCTTGGCATTCTTGGCGGTGGCGGCAATTGTCTTTGGCGCATTATCTTCATACGCGCAAACGGATTTCAAAAGACTCGTCGCTTATTCGTCGGTCAATCACATGGGGTTTGTTGTGCTGGGGGTCGCCGCCGCAGGCTTGAGCGCAGGCACGACCGACGCGCATCTGGCGCTGAATGGCGCAGTGTTGCAGATGTTCAATCACGGCTTATCGTCTGCGGGCATGTTCTTCCTCGTGGGCGTAATTTATGAAAGGACGCACACGCGCAATCTCAACGAATACGGCGGCTTATTTCCGTTGGCGCCGATCTATGGCGGCATTTTGATTTTTACCAGCATGGCTTCGTTGGGCTTGCCCGGGCTGAACGGCTTCATCTCTGAATTCTTAATTGTGCGCGGTTCTTATCCGGTTTTGACCGGCTACACGGCGATCTCTATGCTGGGTTTATTTTTCACTGGCGCATACATCCTCAAAGGACTTCGCGACGTTTTGCAGGGACCTTTGAATGAGCGCTGGGCGCATGGCGAACATAAATTTACCGACGTCAATCTGCGCGAAATTCTGGTGATGACTCCGCTGATGATCTTGATGTTGGTTATCGGCGTGGCTCCGGCTTGGATTCTTGACGTAATTAACAAAGCCGTTGTGGCTTTGTTCTAAGAGGTGGCTGATGAGTAATTTCCCTATTCTCAGCGTGATCACTTTTCTGCCGGCGCTTGCGGCTGTGATTATGCTGATTCTGCCGGCGCATCGAAAAAATGAAGTCCGCGCAATTGCGCTGGCGACTGCGGCGCTGGATTTGGCGCTTTCGGCTTGGGTCTATTTGGAATATTGGCTTCGCGGCTTGAACGGCTACCAGTTTATCGAAAAATATGATTGGCTTCCCGCTTTGGGCATCAGCCTGCACTTTGGCGTGGACGGGATGAGCGCGCCGCTGGTCTTGCTCACGGGCATTGTCATGCTTACCGGCGTGCTGATTTCGTGGGGCGATGATAACCCGCACGTTATGGCTGGCATCCAAGATCGTCCGCGAGAATTTTTTGCATTTCTCTTCATTCTGGCGTGGGGCGTATTTGGCGTTTTTGCTTCGCTCGATCTGTTCATGTTATTCTTCTTCTACGAAATCGCAGTCTTCCCCATGTATTTGCTGATCGTGATTTGGGGCTGGAAAGTGACCCGCGAATACGCCGCCATGAAACTGACTTTATATTTATTCATCGGCTCGGTGATCGCTTTGGTCGGCGCGCTGGCGATGTATTGGGTCTCTGGGCAGAATACGGGCGTTTACACATTTGACATGTTGCAGATGGAAAAAGCCGGCTTCTCTTCCACGTTTCAATATGTGTGGTTTCTGCCGGTCTTTTTTGGCTTTGTCGTTTTAGGCGGGCTTTGGCCCTTTCATAACTGGTCGCCGGATGGTCACGTTGCGGCGCCGACTGCCGTTTCCATGTTCCATGCGGGCGTACTGATGAAGCTCGGCGCATTTGCGGCTTTGCGCGTGGGCATTATGCTTCTGCCGGAAGGCGCGAAACAATGGGCTTGGCTTCTCATGTTGTGCGGCGGAGTCGCCGCTGTTTATGGCGCGTTTGTCGCCTTCGTTCAAACTGACCTGAAATATATGATTGGCTTTTCTTCAGTTTCCCACATGGGCTTGGTCGTCTTGGGCATTTCAACGCTTAATTACAATGGCTTGGTCGGCGCGGGTTTGCAAATGTTTTCTCACGGCATTATGACTGCGCTCTTCTTCGCCGTGACCGGCATGATCTACGATCGCGCGCATACGCGCCAAATGCCGGAGTTGGGCGGCATGGCGAAAGTTATGCCGTTTGCGGCGGTGGGCTTTATCATTGGCGGCTTGGTTTCAATGGGTATGCCCGGCTTCTCTGGCTTCATTGCCGAATTTCCAATTTTCATGGGTGTGTGGGGCAGGCAATGGCTGGTCGCCGTTTTTGCCAGCCTTTCCATTATCATCACGGCGGGTTATATCTTGTTGGCGATTCGGCGCGTCTTTTTCAACCCTCTGCCTGAAAAATTGGAAGATCATATTGGCGACGTGACCGTTCTCGACAAGATCGCCATCGCCACGCTTTCTTTTTTTATGATCTTAATTGGCGTTTTTCCGGCGTTTATGGTCCCGTTGATCGAGAAAAGCGTTGAAA
>JADLCG010000004.1 GCA_020847355.1 Anaerolineales bacterium
AATACTTCAAGATTCTCGCGGCGGGCGGCTCTGAAGCGCCGGAGAAAATCCTCAGCGAAGCGGGCATTAACATCCGCGATCCAAAATTCTGGCAGGGCGGCTTTGACGTGTTAGAGAAGTTGGTCAGCGAGTTAGAAAAACTGCCGGTGGAGAAAGCAAAGTCCAAAACCAAGAAAGTTGCCGTAAAAGCGAAGAAAGCCACCACGCCTAAGAAAGCGGCTCCTGCAAAAAAGAGCGCGAAGAAAAAATAATTTGATGGTTTGAAGAGTTTGTGCTAAAATGTACTTGCTCGTCGTTAGGATGCCCCCCTCATCCTGGCGGCGAGCGTTTTTTGTTATAGCTGTCGTTTCACGCTTCGCTACTCCCAGCGTGGAACTTATTTTTGGACACGGAATCAACCTGACCCTAAAACAAGTTTTACCTTATTACCGATAAATTAAATAACTCAAGTTGCTACCTTCGCAGTGATTTTTATTAAAACGTAGTTGCTAAGAGCTTTTTAGCCGCGAATTACGCAGATTTTCGCTAATCGCTTCAAGAAAATCCGCGTGAATTAGTGAAATTCGCGGCTAAAGATTTGCGGTAACAACTTAGGTTAAATAAAAAAGGCTCGCCAAAAAATGCTGAGCCTTTCAACCTTCAACCTGCAACCTGTAACCTTCCTAATTCTCTAAGCTCAACACAAACCCGTATAACTCGCGGCTCTCTTGCAACCACACGTTTGGAATTGTGGTGCGTTTGAGATAGCGGACAATTCCGGATTGATCCACCACTAAAGAAGCGGTGCGTTGAAAGAGCGAGAAGTATTTTTCCAATTCATAGAGCAGGTAAACGCGGCGATCTGGGTCGGCGAGAATTGGAAAGGGGAGCTTGAGGCTTTCCGCAAATTTGCGGGATTTTTCAACTCCTTCGCCGAGGATGACGATGATCTCGGTTCCGGCGGCTTGAAATTGTTGATAGAGTTTGCCTAAATGCGCAACGTGAATGCGGCATTGAATGCAACTGGTTTCGCGTACAAAGAAGACGATCACGTTGGATTTGCCGCGAAAATCTGCCAGCGTAATCTCCTGCCCGTTGGTGGCGGTCAGGCTAAAGTTAGGCGCGAGCGAGCCGATCTTGGCTTCAATTGAAGCGCTTTCTATGTTCAATCTAAACTCCTAAAGAATTTCATCATCCAGTAAATAACCTAAAATCCAATTGGTTGTGGCGTTTAAGCCGTCCAGATGCGCGCGCTCGTAATTGTGTGAAGCGTCAATACCGGGACCGATTAACGCGACCGCCACATCGCCGCCGGCACGCCAAAAGGCTTCGCCGTCCGAGCCGTAGAACGGGTAAACGTCTGCCTTGTATTCGATGCGATATTTTTCGGCGATCTTACGCATTTTGTGATTGAAGCCCTCGTGATAGACGCCGCCGCTGTCTTTGACGCAGAGCGTGGCGTGAAACTCGGTGGATTCTTGCCCGCGCCCCACGACAGCCATATCTACGGTGAGCAGTTCGGCGACCTCGGCGGGGATGCTTGCCGCCGCTCCGTGACCGACTTCTTCATAATTTGAGATGAGGAAATATACGCTTCTGACGGGGCTTTGACCTGCATCAGCCAATGACTTGATCGCCGCTACGAGATTCGCTACGCAGGCTTTATCGTCTAAGAAACGCGAGCGAATGAAACCGTTGGTCGTTTCCACGCGCGGATCAAAGGCGACGCAATCGCCAATGTTGATTCCAAGTTGGCGGGTTTCGGCTTCGGAGGTTGTGCGCGCGTCTAAGCGAACTTCCATATGCTCGTCGTTGCGCGGCGTTTCGGCGGGACCAAAGATATGCCCGGATGCGTTGTCAATTAATACGGAGCCGCGAATTTTTTCCCCTTTGGCGGTAATTACCCAAACGCCTTCAGTTTCAACGGAATTCCATTGCAAGCCGCCCACGCGGCTGAGTTTGAGTCGTCCGTTGGATTTAATCTCTTTGACTACTGCGCCGAGCGTATCCACATGCGCGGTTAATGCGATCGGCGGCAGATTCGATTTGACTTCCCACTTGGCAATTAATGCGCCTTTGCGGTTTTTGCTAACGGTGAGTTGTGTGTATTTGGAAAGTTCTTTTGCGACAAAATCAATCGCCGCGCCGGAGAAGCCGGTCGGCGAGGGGATGTTGAGTAAGTCCACGAGAAAGTTGGTGAAATATTTTTCGTCAATTGCAGGCAGAGACATAGCCAGACTCCTTGAACCGATCTAAATACGTGGATAGATTTTTTCGCCGCAAGATTCTCTGCGGCGCTAGTTTTTACAGCCCTTCAAACTCGGCGATCTTTTCGCGCCACTCATCCGGCACGGGGATGGGCTTCAAACCTTCATAATCAAAGGTGACTAAAACCACTGTGGCGGTAGCCATCACTTTGCCAGTTTCAGCGTGCATGACGCATTGCTCGGTAGTGATGGATTTATTGCCAAGTTTGGAGGTTCTCACGCCGACTTGGATCGGATCGCCGTAATGCGTGGTGCTATGATACGTGATGTGAATATCCGCCACGATCACGCCCACTTCCATAAAAGATTGGTCTTTGCTAAACAAGCCCAATTGAATTAAGTAATGGATACGCGCCTGCTCAAAATAAGTCAGGTATTTGGCGTTGTTCACATGCCCTTGCGGGTCTAAATCCCCATAACGGACTTCGGTTGGGTAGAAGAATTTATATTCGCTCATAGCGCAATTATACTCACTTGT
>JADLCG010000005.1 GCA_020847355.1 Anaerolineales bacterium
ATTTGGGCGCGCGTAACGGAATTGCTGGGGCAATAATTCCCGCCGCCACAACCGCTGGTAATACCTTCAGCGGCAAATCGTTCAATCCATGCGGCGAATATATCATTGTTAGGTACGTCGGCGAATATTCCCGTAGCGGCAGGGGGAGCATAGCTTGGGCCATGAATTCCTCTTAGTAAAAATACCGCCATTTGCGCGCGCGTAACTGAATTATCCGGACAATAGATTAATGGCGCCGTTCCGCAACCGCCGGTAATGCCGTAAGCATAAATCGATTCGATTTGAGACCATCCGAACGCGGTGGCTGGAACATCTTGAAAAGTGCGCATATCGCCGACAGGAATTAGGAGGGGACCGAAGGAGTTGTTGCCTTCATTGCTTTCCGCATCTCCGCCTGAGCAGTTTGGATCGGCGTAGAGATAGAATTTGTAGATCCCATCTGCCAATCCGTTGCGATAGGGATTGTATTCCGAGCCAGAATAGATTATTTCACTGTCTGGATAACCAATAAGTATATCTAAGGTTGCGCTGGCGCCGGGGTCAAGAGCGGCGTTGTAGTTGAAACGAGTGTAATTTCCACGCTCTGGATCAACTTCAGTGATTAGCGGATTAATTGAATTGGTTGGGTCGTAATACATGCAACCTTCGCCGGAGACTGAGCCGCTTGGGGTTTGGCGATAACCGCTCCAGTTTGAGATTCTGCCGAAGGGGTCGGTATCGGGCCCGTAATTAGGTAAGCCATCTAGAAATACGCCAGGATAGAAATTGCCGATTGCGCCGCCGCCTTGATTTTTAATGGTCATCCGAACGTAGAAAGATGTATTCGGTTCAGGTTTGGTAATTACGGCGTCATTCGCCGCATTGCGAAGCGTGTAGCCGGTGACGATTAAGTCTGGTTTTGTGATGACGGCGATATTGTGGTCGCTCCCGTTGTTGCCGGGGGTCACGTCTCCGCCGCCGGATATGGCGACTGTATTGGTGATTAACTCAGGCGCATCAACCGCAACATTCACGGTTAGAATAATATCAGAATAAGGTTGATCTACTCCTATAATGGCGCTGCTTGTGCAAGTTAACGTGGCGAGCACGCAAGCCCATTCAGCGCCTGCGTTAATCGCCGTTGCCGATAGGTGACTTGGGAGAGTGTTGATTACTGTAACCTGACTGCCGTTGGTCGCTCCACTGCCATTGTTTGTGATGGAAATCGTAATTGTGCTCCCTGTTTTACCGTCGGCGAAATCGCCACTGTCCGTCTGTACGATGGTGAATTCGGGATCGTCAACCGCATAAACGGGGGAAGTGTTTCCAAAGGAGAGTAATAACAATCCCCCAATAATAATTCGCATGAGATTTTGAGTGAATTGATAGCGTTTGTTGGTTGATTTCATGGTGATCTGCCTTTCTATTATGAATAATCTGAACAAACCTTGCAGGAGGTTGTCTATTTCATATGTTATTTTATCTATTATAAGGCAGTTTTTTTTGACTAAGGGCTCTTTTTCCCTTTCTAATTTGAAAGGGGGGAAATTTCACTGGACAAAGCTCGCTTTAATGCTTCATGCCAGTTTGGCAGGCGCAGGTTAAATACCTGTGCGAACTTCGAGCAATCCAGATCTGTGCGTAGCGGGCGAATGGCGGGGGTGGGGAAGTCGGAGGTGAGCGCAGGCTTGAGTTCAATGCCCAACTTGCCCGTCGTAGTGAGGCGCAGAATTTCTTTTGCAAAATCAAAGCGCGAGACGCTTCCTTCTCCGCCTAAATGATAGGTCCCATGATTTGTATAAAAATACTCAAATAAATTCGCCCGGGTTTGCTCAAGCGCCTGCTGTGTGACTGTCGCAAGCGCCCGCGCCCAGGTGGGGCTTCCGATCTGATCGCTAACAATTTGGAGCGTATTTTGGTTCCGCGCCCACTTTAGTACTTTAGAGACAAATCCATCTCCGCGCAGGCTATACACCCAACTGGTTCTTAAGATTAAATATGCGCCGCCCACCTGACCGATAGCCTGTTCGCCTTTCAATTTGCTTTGACCGTACACGTTGAGCGGATTCGTTGCATCCTCTTCCGCGTAAGCGGCGCCCTTTGCGCCGTCAAAAACGTAATCGGTTGAGTAATGAATGAAGACGGCTTGTATTTTTTTTGCGGCTTCTGCCATTACCGCAGGCGCTTCGGCGTTGACGCGCATAGCTTGCTCTACTTCCTGTTCGGCGCGATCTACGGCGGTATAAGCGGCGGCATTGATAATAATGTCAGGCTTGATTTCTTGAATGCGATGTTTTAGCGCCTGTAATTTGCCTAGATCCAACTCGCTGGAAGAAAAAGCGTGAACTTCTCCCAATGGCGCGAGCGCGCGCTCCAATTCCCAACCTAATTGCCCGCGCTTGCCAAACAGTAAGACCTTATTCAAACTCATTACCTTGTATTCATTTCTTCTATCTTCTTTTCGTAAAGGGAAATCACTTCCTGAGGATTTCCATCCATGAGGATATTTCCGTGATCTAAATAGACCACGCGATTACATAAATCTTCAATTTGACTAAGAGTGTGCGATACCATGACCAGCATAGATGATTTTGCCACCATTTGTTTAATACGGTTGGAACTCTTTTCCACAAAATGAGCGTCTCCTGCGGCAAAAACCTCGTCAATAATTAGGATTTCGGGGTCGGTTACGGTGGCGATGGAAAAGGCTAAGCGACTACTCATGCCGCTGGAATAGTATTTAAGCGGAAGGTCCATGAAATCTTCTAATTCGGAAAACTCAATGATTTCTTTTTCCTTTATGTGCATGATCTCTTGTGAGTATCCAAGCAGGGCGCCATATAAAAGAATGTTTTTTTTGCCGGTTTGCTCCGGATCGAAGCCTGCGCCTAATTCCATTAACGGCGTGATCTTTCCGCCCACGGAAAGTTTTCCCTGGTGAGGTCTATAAATGCCCGAAATAGTTTTTAATAATGTGGATTTTCCAGCCCCATTTAATCCGATTAAACCAAGACGATCTCCAGTCCGAATGTCAAGGTTGATCTGATTTAATGCATAAAATTCTCGATAAGTATTTAAGTTTTTTTTACCGGTCAATAAATTAATTGCCGCTTCTTTAAGCGAAGGGTTGCTATTATGATAGATTTTGAATTTTACGGAGATATTTTCAAGTTTAATGAATGCGCTCATAAGCGGTAAATTATATCATCTTCCTTTTTGTAAAATATGAAAACGCCGATACTTAAAGTCCCAATGGCCAGTATTATGCAGGGCCACCAACTGGCAAATGTTGGAAACTTTCCTTCATAGATGATGAGATGAAATAAATTGATAAAGTAATAAAAAGGATTGTAGTCAACAAGCGCTTGAACGCTTTCAGAGAGCATGGTTTTTGAATAAAGAATGGGAGTAAGATAAAACATGCCCAGCATTATTATTTGAATGATGTGTAACAGATCCCTGAAGAATACAGTTGTGAGGCTAACGATAAGAATCAGCCCGAACAAGAATATGCAGGTAACGAACAGGGCCAGCGGCAGGTAAATGATATTAAGGCTGAATTTGGAGCCAAATATAAACGCCAGGAAAAATAAGCTAATTAGGCTCAGGAGGAAGTTGACAACTTCGATGCCCAGCGTAACCAGCGGAAATAAAGTTTTTGGAATGTAAACTTTCTTTAAATATGCCTCGGCTTGTAATAACGATCTGGACCCCTCCATTATGCTTGAGGTCGTTAGATTCCAGGGTAGTAAGCCGGAGAATAAATATAAACTGAATGTGGCAAAAGGAAGCTTGTATAATGAAGAGAAGACAATCGCCATGACCAGCATGGTAAAAAGCGGATTTAACAAGCTCCAGAAAAAACCTATCGCTGAGCGCCGATAGCGTGAACTTAAAGCGCTGCCGATAAAATTAAATAAAGCGTGTCGAAACGTGATAATCTCGCGAATGTTTCTTGAGATAAACTCAAAAAAACCGGTTTTTTTGGCCGCGTCAAAATTTTGGAGGTTGGGTTGTAGCATGGGATCCTATCATCTGGCGAATAGCTGAAATTTATTTTCCGTCAATCAGTCTGATTAAATAATTGTTGTAATCATTTTTTCCTAAGCGGATGGCAATTTCGCGTAGTTGACGTTCGTCAATAAACCCCTTAATATAAGCGATTTCTTCCGGCGCGGCAATCATCAGACCCTGGCGTTCTTGCACGGCTTGAACAAAATTTGCCGCTTGTAAGAGCGATTCGTGCGTGCCGGCATCCAGCCAGGCGATGCCGCGCCCAAGC
>JADLCG010000006.1 GCA_020847355.1 Anaerolineales bacterium
AAGGCGCGGCGCGGAATGCCGCTCCGTTCAAAGCCAGTGGCGATGACCGTACAGCGAATCTCATCGCCCATTTCTGGGTCAATCACTGCGCCGAAGATCATGTTCACATCTGGGTGCGCAGTTTCGCGGATGATCGCCGCGGCTTGATTGACCTCAAACAAAGTCATGCTCGAACCGCCGGTGACGTTGAAGAGCACGCCGCGCGCGCCGTCAATCGTGATATCCAATAATTGGCTGGAGATAGCTTGCTCGGCGGCAGTCTTGGCGCGATCGTCGCCAGAGCCGCGCCCCACCGCCATCAAAGCCGCGCCGCCTTCAGACATGATGGTTTTCACGTCGGCAAAATCCAAATTGATCAAACCAGGAATTGTGATCAATTCGGAAATACCTTGAATGCCTTGATGCAAAACTTCGTCCGCCATGCGGAAAGCGTCTTGCAAAGAAGATTTTTTATCCGCTAATTGAAGCAAGCGGTCGTTGGGTATTGAAATCAAAGTGTGCGCGTGTTCTTTCATCTTCGCCACGCCCGCTTCAGCAGATTGAGAGCGTTTGCCGCCTTCAAAGGTGAATGGACGAGTGACGACGCCGATGGTCAACGCGCCGCATTCTTTGGCAACCTGTGAAATTACCGGAGCCGCGCCAGTGCCAGTTCCGCCGCCCATACCAGCGGTGACGAAAACCATATCCGCGCCTTTGAGCACGTTGTAAAGTTCATCGGCAGATTCTTCGGCGGCTTTGCGCCCAATTTCAGGATCGCCGCCAGCGCCGAGTCCGCGGGTGAGTTTATCGCCCAAACGCACGCGCACAGGCGCGCGCGAAAGCGTGAGCGCTTGCGCGTCCGTATTCGCGGAAATAAATTCAACGCCTTGAATGCCTTCTTCCATCATACGGTTGACGGCATTTTGTCCCGCTCCGCCAACACCAACAACTTTGATGCGGGCAAAAGCTTCGGATGATTGAGATTTTCTAGTTTGATCCATGTGTTCCTCCTGGCAAGGAATATCTGCCAATCTTAAACGAAAAGTTCTTTTTTTTAAAGGGTAAATAATAGGGCAATTTCATAACATTGCTACGCATAAATACGCCCTCAACGGCTATGGAAGCATCCGCTTGAATAGATTTTTGATAGCGTCTAAGTTCATATTGCTGTCTCCTTTCGATTTACGCCGCCGCTTACCGCCGCCGGTAATTGCGACTTCATGCTGGTGCATGGTCAACACCCAACGCAGTAACCCAACGCTGGTGGAATACGAAGGTGAATCTAACTTGTCAATTAAGCCGAGTAAATTTTCGGGTTGCGCGGTGCGGACCGGCATTCCTAAAATTTCGCCGGCAATCGTAGTGATGCCCGGCAAGGCGGATGTGCCGCCAGTCAGCACAATTCCCGCTGGCAGTAAACCGTCATAGCCGGAGCGTTTAATCTCCTGATAAATTAAGCGAAACGTCTCTTCGATGCGCGCTTCAATGATATGCGCCAAATCTTGACGATTGATGCGCGTATCGCGGTTTTCGCCAAATGGACGAATGGTAAAGTATTCTTCCGCGCCAACTTCGGAGCGAATTGCATAGCCCTGTTGTTTCTTCACTTCTTCGGCTTGCGCCAAAGGCAAACGTAAACCGTGCGCGATGTCTTGCGTAATATGATTGCCGCCTACGGCTAAAACCATCGTGTGCCAAACATTGCCGTCCACATAAATGGCTAGGTCGGTTGTGCCGCCGCCAATATCGCAAACCGCCACGCCCATCTGACGTTCCGCTTCAGTCAACACAACTTCCGCCGAAGCGAGCGGATTCAACACAAATTGCTGGACGTTCACGCCAGCCGAGCCAACGCATTGACGTAAGTTATCAATCGTAGCAGTGGCGGCAGTGATGATGTGCGTCTCGACTTCTAACTTGAAGCCGTGCATTCCAATTGGGGTTTTGATGCCATCCTGCCCATCTACTGAAATGCCGCGTTGAATCACGTGAATAATTTCGCGGTCATGCGGGATGGCGACTGCCTGAGCTTGCTCTAAAGCGCGGGCGAGATCAAAAGCGTCAATGATGCCGCCGGGCACGCCCGCCGCGCCGCGGCTATTGACTGAAGAAACGTGCGCGCCAGCCAAACTGACTAAAGCGGTTGTAATCTCTAAGCCGGAAGTGCGCTCGGCTTTTTCGACAGATCGTTTGATGGCTTGCGAAGCGGCGGTCAGGTCTACAATGATGCCTTTGCGGATTCCATCCGAAGGCTCAATGCCCACGCCGAGAATGCGTACGGCGTTGGCATCTTCCACGCGCCCAACCAGCGTGCAGATTTTTGTAGTGCCGATGTCAATTCCAACTACGATCTCTTCCATCTTGTTATTGTTCGCTTTCGTCTATTGTTTCGGTTGTTTCGGTTGTCGCAGTATCCGGATCCACAGGTTGAGCCATCCGATAATAAGGCGCATCTGGAAAGGCGACATTGATATATTCGGGGATTTTGTTGCGGCTTAGCAAAGAATCTACCAGCGCTTGATAAACGCGGACTTTGAGCGGCATATCTTGGGCGCTGATTCCAAAAACTGCTTTCCAGCCGCGCGCATCTTTCCAGGACAAACCGTCAGTGGAATCGAATGTCAGGATCGAGCCAGCCGGCACGGATGGGGTCAGGGCGAGAATTGCATCCACCAATTCTTTTTGCATGTAAGGCGGCGGGCTGAACGGGTCGCTTAAATCCGCAATGCCAGCCGGAGGCGTGGATGAAGCCAAGACTGGTATCAAAACGCCGGAAGCGCCGCGCGGACGAAAGGCAACGCCGGAAGCGTCCACCCAAGCAAAGGCTTCGCCTTGTTGCAAAAGAATCACGGGTTGTCTTTCTGTAACTGTAACATACACATAATTTGGCAGATACACATCCACTTTAGCAGAAGCCAATTCTGGATAGTTCAATCTTAACCGAGTTTCGAGTTCTTTGGGTTGAAGCCAAAAAATAGATTGTCCTTGCACGCCTAAAGCGGCGTTAATTTCATCGCGGGTGAGGCGGTTATTGCCAAACACGGCGGCTTGCGGAACATAAAAGTAAGGAAGCGTCCATGTAAGGTAAAGCGTAATTGCCAACAGCAAAGCGAGCACAGCCGAAGCGGTGCGCCAATTCAATTTGGGTTTGGAGAAATGCGGCAAATGGATTGCGGGTTTACGCAAAGTAATGCTTGGCAAACTGGCGAGGGATACGTTGAATTGACGCATCTTTTTTAAGTTTACGGGTCGCGCCTGCGGATGGGGAGCGCTCGCGCGCGAAACGACCGGCGCGATGGGTTTGACGGCGCGTTGCGCGGTTTGTTGCATCTCTTTGGCAGAGTGCAGCGCGCGGCGAGCGCGGACTTGTTCGGCGCGCGTTATTTCACGTTTGTTGCTCATACAGTTCTCCGATATTCAGTGCGGTCGCGTTGGCTTTTTCTTTCGAGCGCCAATTCAATCAAGCGATCCACGAGTTGAGGGTAGGTCAAGCCGCTAGCTTGCCATAGTTTGGGGTACATGCTAATCGAAGTGAAACCGGGCAAGGTATTGATTTCGTTCAAATAGATTTTATGCGTGGCGTTTTCAACAAAAAAATCTGCGCGCGCCATGCCGGCGCAATCTATGGCTTGATAAGCGCGGACGGCATATTCACGAATTTGATTAGTGACTGCATCCGGCAGTTGGGCAGGGATCACCAAGCCTGAAGTCCCATCAATATATTTTGATTCGTATGAGTAAAATTCGCGGCTGGGGAGAATCTCGCCGCAGACTGAAGTTTGCGGGTTTTCATTGCCCAGCACGCTCACTTCCACTTCGCGCGCGTCGCCTGCGCTTCTTTCAACAATAATGCGGCGGTCATAACGCGCGGCTTCCATCAAGCCTTCGCCCAAATCTGAAGCGGAATTACATTTGCTAATGCCCACAGACGAACCGAGGTTAGCGGGTTTGGTAAAAAACGGATAGCCGCCAAGTTGTTTTTCAATTTTGGCGATGACTATCGTCAACTCGTTTTCAATTTCAGCGCGTAAGAACAAAAGCGAATCTACAATTGGAATGCCGTTGGCGCGCATTACGTCTTTGAAGATGCCTTTATCCATACCCACTGCCGAGCCGGCTACGCCCGCGCCGACATAAGCCGCGTTTGCCAATTCAAACAAACCTTGAATCGCGCCGTCTTCGCCAAAGGGTCCGTGCAAAACTGGAAAGAACACATCCAGCGCGGCAATTTCGCGCAGAGTCGCGCTTTCATCCGCATAGAACGCGCCAGCGGCAGGTTGGGTCGGCGGGATGAAATGCCGCAGTCCTTTGAAATCTTTTTTCTCAAATTGTTCCAAAGCGGATGCGCCAGTCAGCCAAGCGCCATCTAGGGTAATGCCCACTTGAGTCACATCGTAGCGTTCAACATCGAGCGCATTTAAAACGGAGCGCGCAGACATCAACGAAACGTCATGCTCGCCTGAACGTCCGCCGAATAAAAGCGCCACGCGGAGCTTTTTCATAACAACTCAATCTCCAATTCCAATTGCACGCCGAGTTTCTCCAAAACTGTGGTCTGCGCCAAACGAATCAAAGCCGTAATATCGCTGGCTTTGGTTGCGCCATGATTGACAAAAAAGTTGCCGTGCACCGCGCTGATTTCAGCGTTGCCGATCCGCGAGCCTTTCAAGCCCGCCGCTTCAATCAATCTACCGGCATAATCGCCGGTTGGGTTTTTGAACATCGAGCCCATGCTCGCCCCGGGCGGCTGAGTAGATTTTCTACGCTCGCTGAACTCGGCAATTTTAGCAGAGGCTTCTGCCTTGGTTGAATTTTGCAACGCTAATTCAGCCGAAAGTACCAGCGCTTTGATTTCGCGCCGTTTCAAAACGCTAGTGCGATACGCATAACCCATTTGCGCGGCGGTAAATTTCTCGCGTCCGTTCACGGTGAGCAATTCCGCCCAAATCAAATTCATAGAAGTCTCGCCGCCAAACGCGCCGGCATTGCCAAAGACCGCGCCGCCAATTGTGCCGGGGACCGCCGCCCCCCATTCCAAACCGCCCAAACCTTTAGACGCACAGCGATTCGCCAAGTTGCTAAACACGACTCCCGACTCACACCAAACTGAAGGTTGGTCGCCAGTCTGAAAACGCGCTTCCTTCGCTTTATTCAAAATCACCACGCCGCGAAAACCTGCATCGCTGACTAAAATATTCGAGCCGCCGCCTAACACATAGTAAGGCAGTTCATGCGTCCACATAAATTGAGCCGCTTTGGCGAGTTCATCCGCCGATTTGACCGTAATCAAAACATCCGCCGGACCGCCAATACGCGCAGAAGTATACGGCGCGAGGACAATCTTTTCCTGCGCGGCGGCGCCAAATTCAGCGCGGATCAAATCAACGGGAAGCATGGTCGTCAACATTTATATATTCAAACCTTGTAAGACGCGCGCGCTCACTTGCGTGGCATCGCCAGCCGAAAGCACAATCAACACATCGTTCTGACCTAGATTTTTTAGCAGATACTGCGCCGTATCCGCTAACGAGCCGGTGAAGCGCGCGGCAGGGTGCGGCATGGCGCTAACCACTTCCGCCGCAGAAAAATCCTGTTTAGGTTCGCGCGAAGCGTAAATTTCAGTCACCAGAACTTGATCGGCATCGGCAAAGGCGCGGGAGAATTCAACGAACAAAGTTTGCGTGCGCGAGTAGGTGTGCGGTTGCCAAACTGCCCAAATCTTTTTATGCGGATAACGCGCGCGCGCCGCCGCCAGCGTAGCTTTGATTTCAGTGGGATGGTGAGCGTAATCATCCACTACGATCACGCCGCGCCGCTCGCCGAGGATTTCAAAACGCCGCCCCGTGCCAGTAAATTGACCGAGGGCTTCCGCCGCTTCGTCTAACGGGATGCCGAGCGCTGCCGCCACAGCCAAAGCCGCCAACGCATTGCGGATATTATGCTCGCCGGGAACTTGCAAAGAGACCTCCGCCGTTTTGACAGCTTCAGTTCCTACATTCGTCACGGCGGTGAAATCGTATCCGCCGCGCGCGTTCACTTTCTGCGAGCGCGCTTGCATCCATTGCGGACTGTTGATCGTCATCTCCGCAAACAAGCTGTACGCAATCACCGCCAGTCCTTTTTTGCGCGCAAAAGATAACAACGAAACCGCCTGACTATCGTCCGCGCAGGCGATCAACACGCCATCGGCAGGCAGTAGATTCACAAAATCTTCAAACGCTTGATACAGGTCTTCAAATTTTGGATAGCAATCCGGATGATCGTGTTCGAGATTGGTGATAATTTCAATTTGCGGCTTCAAGCCGAGGAACATGCGGTCGTATTCATCCGCTTCAATCACAAAGGCGCTCCCCTGCCCGGCGCGCGCATTCACCTTGAGATTATTCAAAGAACTACCGGCGATGAAAGACGGGTCGCGCTTCAATGCGAATAACATCCAAGCGATCATGGCGGTGGTGGTGGTTTTGCCGTGCGTTCCGGCGATTGCGATCCCAGTCTTTGATTCCATCAAACGCCCTAGAAAATCGGAGCGTTTATAAACCGGCAGGTTCGCTTGTAAAGCGGCGCGGACTTCCGCATTATCATCCGTCACGGCGGAAGAGCGCACGATCCAATCTGCGCCGGCGATGTTGCGCGGATGATGCCCGATAAACACCTGCACGCCCGCGCTTTGTAAATCCACCGCGAATGGGGAGAGCGTTTTATCCGAGCCGGTCACTTCGTAGCCGCTTTCTTTAAGCAGGCGCGCGATGGCAGAAAGCCCCGAACCGCCAATGCCAATGAAGTGAACGTGAGTCATAAAATTACAGCGCCTTTAGGTTTAGATATAAACCACAATAATAAAAACTAAAATGATGATCACCGCAAAATAAATGCCGGGCTCGCCCAATAAACGCGGCGGCATATACTGCATCATCCGATCAATGGCGGCGATCAAGGTTGGATCAGTGGCGGGGCTGATGACGTTTCGATAAGGATAATCCGCCACGTGATTGTAGAAGAGAAGCGAGCCGGCGATGAAATAACCGTTCAGCCCGCCGACCACCGCGCCGAAGAGCGCGTCCTGCAGGCGTTCGCGCGCCGCTTTGGAAGCCAAGCGCGGCGCGAGGTTGATGGTTTGATATCCAAAGTAAACCAAAGCTAATAGAATCAGCGCGCGCGTCCAAAAAACGGAACTGCTGTTATCGGGCAAATCGCGCACCAGCGGAATGTATTTATCCATCAACAGGTTAACTGCCAGCGCGGTGATCGAGCTAAAGATCACCAGCAATTCCTTTGCCCAACCGCGCATGGCGCCAATCACCGCAAAAAGAAGCACGTACATCCAAAAGAGGTAAAGGATACTCATCATAGGATTTTTTCTCCTGCCGCTTTCCACACTAAATCGGCAATTGTTTCCGCCGCATTGGGCTGAGATAATAATTTCAGCGCCGCGCTCATTTCGTTGAGTTTGCGCCGATCGTGCAATAGATTTTTCAGCACGGGTAAAAGTTTATCTTTCAAAAGCTCATCTGGCAATAAAACCGCCGCATTCTGCCTTACAAGATAGTCAGCGTTCACTTTTTGATAGCGCCAAGCGTACGGGTAAGGGACTAAAACCGCCGGCAAGCCAAAGCGCGGATATTCGCCCAAAGCCGAAGCTCCCGCTCGAGAGAGGACCAAATCGGCGCAGGCGAGCGCCGCGCCCATTTCATGCGAATACGGCATGGCGCGATAGTTCTTTTTTAATTCGGCGGGCAATTCATTGGCGGCTTTTTCAACCGTTTGCCAATCCAAATTACCGCTGACGTGAATGACTTGGGCGTTCTCCAGCAATTCATTCAAGCATTTCAACACAGCCAGATTGATGGAACGCGCGCCTTTGCTCCCGCCGGTGACGAGCAAAACGGGTTGCGCGGTAGAAAACTCAAAGTGAGCGAGCGCTCGTTCGCGGGACCAAGCCGAAAGGTCGGCGCGAAGCGGATAGCCGGTGACGGAGATTCTGCTTGGGCGTGAAAAATATTTCCGCGAGTCGGCATTCGTCACGGTGATAACATCCGCAAAATATGCCAGAAATTTTAGAGCCAGCCCGGGTTCGATATCCGGCACGTACAAGACACTTGGTTTTCTTCTGCCTGCCAAAGCCATTGGCGCGGCGATATATCCGCCGGTGAAAAATAAAACGTCCGGTTGAAAGTCGTTGAGAATGCGTTGAGAAGCCCGCACGCCCTGAGCGAGTTTTGCCAAGTTGCCGGGGAGCGCGCGTAAGCCAACCCCATGCACGCCAGCCGCAGGAATCGAACGGAAAGGAACGCCCGCGCGTTTCACGAGTTCCTCTTCCATGCCGCCTGCGCCGCCAACCCACAGCGTTTGGACATTGTCATATTTATTGGTTAGCGCTTCGTGAACGGCGAGCGCCGGATACACTCCGCCGCCGGTTCCACCCGCGCAAATCAACAATCGCACTGTACGACCTCCATTCCTCATCTGAAATTGTGCCTTCGCCGGTTTGTCTTGAAATATTGAAGAGAATACCCAGCGCGGCTAAAGTCGCCACTAAATTTGAACCGCCGGCGCTGATAAATGGCAAAGCATTTCCGGCAAACGGTAATAAACCAACCATCACGGCAATATTGATTAGGGCTTCCATCCCGATCCATAGCGCCAAGCCGGAAGCTAAAATCGTGCCGAGCATATCCGGCGCGCGGCGGGCAATCACCATGCCGCGCCAAACCAAAGCGCCGTATAAACCAAGTAAGACAACCGAGCCAATCAAGCCTAGTTCTTCCGCGACTACTGCAAAAACGCTATCCGTTGGCGGCACAGGCAAACCGGTGAGCTTGGATTGCGAATTGCCAATGCCCACGCCAAACCAGCCGCCGTTGACGATCGCTTCAAATGAGCGGCGCACATGATACGAAGCCTGCAACGGATCTTTGATGCCGGCGACGAAATCGCCCACGCGCTGTTGACCGGTGGCGCTGATCGAGGCTACGATCCACGCGGCAACCAGCGCAATCATCAGCAGAACGCCAATCTGTTTTAAATCGCCGCCTGCCAAAAAGAAGAGCAAGCCGCCAAGCATGAGGACAGTCGCGGCGGCGCTCAAATCGGGCTGTTGATAAATCAAACCGCCCACCACTCCCAGAATTGCGCCCAGCGGAAATAAGCCGAACGAAATATCGTGCAATTGTTGGCGCTTGGCATACAGCCAAACGCTCAAATACATAATCGAGACCAGTTTCGCCAATTCCGAAGGTTGCACCGAGCCGTCAAAAAAAGAGCGCTGGGTATTAAAGCGAATCTCGCTGAGCAATAACACGCCGATCAACAAGGCAATCGTCGCGCCCATTGCCACAACCACATATCGGCGCCAAATGTGATAATCCACAAAAGCCAGAATCAAGGCGATCGTCAACCCCAGCCCGAGCCATTGCAATTGCCGGCGGAACATATACATTTCATCGCCATAAGCGCTGAAAGAAAAATCCCATGAGGATGAATACAACATCAGCAAGCCGAAAGAAATCAGCGCAAAAACAATCACCGCCAAAGGCATGTCAAATCCGCGCAAGACTGCGGGCAAATTGAGCGCTTTTCTTTTCACGAAAGTTCCTGTACCCATTTTCGGAACGCTTCTCCTCTCTCGGCAAAATCATTGAATTCGTCAAAACTTGTGCCGCCCGGCGAAAACAAGACGACATCGCCAGCCATAGCGACTTGCGCCGCCTGACCAACCGCTTCCTGCAGATTTTTAGCGCGATGAAGAACCGCGCCGCCCGCCCCGCTGAAACCGGCGACTGTTTTCTGAATCATTTCGCCAGCCTCGCCAAAGACCACCACCTGCTTCACGCGCTGACGAATCAATTGCGCGATCTCATCCCAAGGTAACTGCTTATCGCGCCCGCCGAGCATGAGCACAATCGGCTCGTCAAAGGCGCGAATCGCCGCCATGCTTCTTTCCGGCGCGGTGGCAATCGAATCGTTGTACCATTTCACGCCGTTCAATTCGCGGACAAATTCCAAACGGTGCGCCACGCCGCGAAAATTTTCAACAGCCTCCAGCATCGCTTCCAACTGGAAGCCCGCCGCATGACCGATGGCAAACGCCGCGAGCGCATTGCTAATATTATGCCGACCACGCAATTGAATCTTGTGACGTTGCATCAGCGTTTGTTCTTGTTTTCCGTCTCGCAAGATCAACGCATCATCTTTTAAGTAAGCGCCGTTGAGGTTGGCGTCTAACTCGCGCAAGCTAAAAGCCAGCAATTTACCCTTTACTTTATCGCGCAATTTCCAAGCGCCGTCATCGTCGCGGCTCAATACCGCAACGTCATTCTTATTTTGAAAATCAAGAATGTGCGCTTTAGCGTTTGTGTAGGCTTCCATCGTGCCGTGCCGATCCAAATGATTGGGCGTGATATTTAATACTGCCGCAATGTTCGGGGAAATGGTCATTTGCTCTAATTGAAAAGAAGACAATTCCAAAATCGCCAGATCGGCTTTGTGCATTTCATCCGCATAGTTGATCAATGGATCGCCGATATTGCCGCCGATAAATGCAGAAGGATGAATGGAAGAAGATTCTGCATTCCGCATTGATCTTTTAGCCATTTCGCCTACTAGAGTTGTCGTGGTGGTTTTCCCAGCCGAGCCGGTAACTCCAATTGTTTTACAGGGAACAACTTCCATAAAGATTTGCGAATCATTTGAAACCGAGATATTGCGCTTATACGCTTCTTGAACAATCGGTAACGTGAGCGGAACGCCGCCAGAAATACAAAGCAGATCTATTTCATTCAACAATTCAATTGGATGTTCGCCCGCCACCCACTTGACGTTGGTATCCGCGAGGGCGGCTTGGGCGGAGGTTAATGCTTCGAGTTGGCGCGAATCATTCAAGGTCACGTAAGCGGCGCGGCGCGCCAGCCAGCGGGCAAGGGCAATGCCTTGCCGCGCGGCTCCAAGAATGAGAACTCGCTTGCCAGTCCAATCAGTCATCTCTAAACCTGCGATAAGCCTATACCGATCAAAGCCGCCATGAGCCCGATCAGCCAAAAGCGTTGAACGACTTGCATTTCGCTCCAGCCGATCAACTCAAAGTGCAGATGTATCGGCGCCATTTTGAAGAAGCGTTTGCCTTTCGTCCATTTGAAATATAGAATCTGAATCACGTCGCTGACCATTTCCGCCAGCGGGATGATGCCAATGATCAAGAGCATGGGCCATTGTCCGGTCATCAGCGCCACGACGGCTAAGACCGCGCCCAATGGAAGCGAACCAGTATCGCCCATGAATAATTCCGCCGGGTGGACGTTGAACCAAAGGAAGCCAAATAAAGCGCCAACCAAGATGAAGCAAAAACGCGCCAGAAAAATTTGCTCCTGCATGAGGGCAATGCCGCCAAACGCGGCGATGGCAGTAGCGGAGATTAAGCCCGCCAAGCCGTCCAGCCCGTCCGTAAAGTTAACTGCATTCGATTCGGAAACGATAATAAAAGCGGCGATTGGCACATACCATGCGCCAAGTTCAATTTCAAAATATAAACCGGGGACGTATAAATCCGGCACGTTCATCATGTATTTCAAAACATAGGCTGTGCCCAAAGCCAGCAGAACTTGCACCAGAAATTTTGTGCGGGCGCGCATGCCATCGCCTTTGCGTTTTCCGTGAATGCCTTCCCAATCGTCCACTGCGCCGAGCGCGGCGTAGGCGATCATCACCAGCATAGGCAGAAGCACTGAACTGCCGGTGCCGCTATCCACGCCGATCAATGCGACTGCATTCAACACGCCGTTGAATAACAGCACCGGCAAAATAAACAGCACGCCGCCCATTGTGGGCGTACCCATCTTAACGCTGTGATGGCCCGGCTCTTCCACGCGGATAATTTTGCCGATTTTGTAATGGCGCAAAATACGCAATAAGGGTCCGCCCCAAATTGCGGTCATAACGAAAGCCAAGCCGGCTAAGCTCAGCGAAAGAGCGATCTGTCTCACGAGCGAACCTCCAAAGCGGCGGTGATGCGCTCCATGTGCAAGCCATGCGAGCCTTTGATTAAAACTGAATCGTTGACGGTGAGGTTTTGATTAAGCCAATCCACAA
>JADLCG010000007.1 GCA_020847355.1 Anaerolineales bacterium
AACTACGCCGGGGATTACGGCGCAGGTTCTCCCACGCGCAGATTCTTTCCAGTATTAGGCAATCACGATTGGTCTGGCGAAGGCGTGGATGCCTACTTGCAATACTTTCGCTTACGCGATTTTCAGCGCTACTACGAGTTCACGCAGGGTCCGGTGCATTTCTTTATGCTGGATAGCGACCGCAACGAACCGGACGGCGTAACTTCAAATTCTCAGCAAGCCATGTGGCTCAAAAAAATGTTAGCGGCGTCCACCTCGCCGTTCAACGTGGTGATCTTTCATCATCCGCCTTACACTTCAGGCTGGCACAAGCCTAGCGATTATATGCGCTGGCCCTTCAAAGAATGGGGCGCAGACGTTGTGCTCTCCGGTCACAACCATTTATACGAGCGCTTAATGGTGGATGGATTGCCTTACTTCGTCAACGGATTGGGCGGCGCAAAAATTTATCGCTTCGAGACGGTAGTTCCAGAGAGTCAGGTCCGCTTCAATTCTGATCACGGCGCAATGCGTGTGGAAGCTAGCGCTACCACTATAAAATTTCAAATGTTCACGCGCGCCGGAATACTCGTGGACGAATATGTTATCGGACAAACGACTCCGGCGGTCATTTCGATCACGCCCACCGCCGCAACCGCAACCAATGCCGCCACAGTTGAATATGCGGTGAATTTTTCAGAAGCAGTGAGCGGCGTGGATATTTCCGATTTCGCATTATCCACAAATATCAGCGACGCATCTATCAGCGCCGTCAGCGGAAGCGGGACGAATTATCTTGTCACAATCAACGCCGGCACAACCAGCGGAACGCTTCAACTCAACTTAATAGACAACGACTCAATTTTGGGACTCTCCAATCCATTGGGCGGACAAGGGCTAACGAATGGAGATTTCACCAGCGCCGCGCCTTACGCGCTGGATAAAGCTCCCCCATTCATCACTGCAATCACCAGAATAAATTCCGCGCAAACCAGCGCCTCGAGCGTGGATTATTCTGTCAGTTTTTCAGAACCAGTTATCGGCGTAGCTGGAAGCGCTTTTGCAATTTATTCCAGCGCGCCGAGCGGAGCGTTCATCAGCAACGTAAGCGGTTCAGAGAGCAATTACATCGTCACAGTGAACACTGGCAATGGCGATACAACGCTCAGGCTGGACAGCCTCAGCGACGGCTCGATCCGCGATGCGGCGGGCAACTTACTAGCCGGTAATTTCGTCTCCGGCGAAATTTATACGGTTGTAAAAAATATACCCAGCGTCACGTCTATCACGCGCGTCAATCCGGCGTTGACGAATTCCGCCAGCGTGGATTTCATCGTCACTTTTTCAGAAGCGGTTAATGGCGTGGACGTTTCCGATTTTTTCCTAAACGCTTCAGGCATCACTGGAGCGTATATCAGCGCCGTAACCAATTCAAACCCATTTTATGTTGTGACTGTCAACACCGGCATCGGAGATGGGACTCTGCGCCTTGACTTGATTGACGATGACAGCGTTACTAATTCGTTCGGTATCAGTTTAGGAGGCGCGGGCTTGGGTAATGGGAATTTTTCAAATGGCGAGATTTATACGCTCGATAAAACTGCGCCGCGGATCACTTCAATCCAAAGCGCGAGCGCCAGCCCAAGCGCTATGCCTAACGCAGATTTCATCGTCACCTTTTCTGAACTAGTTAACGGCGTAGAATCCGCCAACTTCACTTTAGAGACAAACCTTCCCGGCGCCTCAATTAACCAGATCGTCAACGCCAATCCGTTTTATGTGGTTTCAATAAACACAGGCTCTGGCTCCGGCGGATTACAATTAAATTTTATAGATGACGATCGGGTTGTGGATTTGGCTGGCAATCCGATGGGCGGCTTGGGCGTAGGCAATGCTAATTTTTCAGGAAACCCGCTCAGCGTCTCGAAAGAAGCGGTTGATTTTCCTGCGCCAATTTTGCTTGAGCCGCGCCGTAATTCATTATCCACAAATGCCGCGCCATCTTTTACATGGACGGCGGTGCGTAACGCGCGCGCTTACGAAATCAATATAGCGCTGGACGAAAATTTCTCGCAGATCGTCGTTAGTAAAGTTGTAGATCAGCCCAGCTATCAATTAAGCGCGCCGCTGGCGGATGGGGTTTATTTCTGGAAAGTCCGCGCCTATAATGCGGATGCGCTCCCCGGAAAATACAGCGCCGCGCAAACGTTCAAAGTGGATCGAACGCCCCCAACTCCGCCCCAGCCTGCCAGCCCAGCCGATCATTCGTCTGCGCCTCGGCGCCCCTGGTTGCAATGGACGGCTGATTCAGACACAGTTCTCTTTCAAATTCAAGTGGACAATCAGGCAAATTTCTCCAGCCCGGAATTTGTCGGCACATCTACAAAGCTCTTCATTCGCGCCGAACAACTTTCCAAAGGATTATATTATTGGCGCGTCACCGCCAAAGATGCGGCTGGGAATTGGGGCAATTGGTCGCCGATTTTCACGCTGAATATTCAGTAGACATTATCTGAAATAACCGTCCCGAAGGTTTTTTTTAAGAAAATCAAAGGGAGAATACCAACCTTCGGGACGTTTTTCCTTATTACCGATAAAGTCTAACGAATTCGCAAATAAAATATTTATGATAATTATCTAGTATATTGACATAAAGTCTTGATTTGAGTATACTCGTCCGCATGACTTCAACGCGCGATAAAATTTTACAAACTTTATTGAAGAAACCGCGCTCCACCATCAACGATTTGGCGGAAGCCGTGGGGATTAATCCGATTTCTGTTCGCCACCACCTCACTAATTTACAAATTGAAGGCTTGGTTGAGGGTCAGGAAGAGAGACACGGCGTAGGCAGACCGCGCTTGGCGTATGTATTAACCGAAGCGGGCATGGAGAAATTCCCAACCCGCTATATGAAATTGACCACCCGTCTCTTGGCGCAAATCAAAGAGACTTTGCCCGCCGCCACCGCTTCAAAGCTTTTCAGCCAAATTGGCGAAAGCCTAGCCGATCAATACGCAGACGAAATCAAAGACTTAAGCATTGAAGAACGGCTTGACCTTGTAAAGAGCGTTTTGGCGCAAGAAGGTTTTAACGTGGAATGGGAAAAGAAGAACGAACAGTATCAAATCCACGAATCCACTTGCCCGTACTATCAGATCGGGATCGTTCATCCCGAAGTCTGCACGGTGGATCAAACCATCATCTCAAAGATGCTGGCGCTTCCGGTCAATAAAGTACAATGTATTTTAAGCGGCAATTCACAATGCACGTATATGGTTCAGCCCACAGCCGCAAAAAACAAGACTTTTCACAAACAGAGGTAACAATGAGCGATTCTGGAATCAACGAAATTCAATGGACAATTCATACAACTCACCCAGAGTTGGTTAAGCAAGCGCGCGCGAGCCTTTCAGAAGTAATTGATCCTGAAATTGGCATGGACATTATCCAACTCGGCTTGATCCGCGACGTTGAGATCAATAACGGCGTGGGCTTGATCAAAATGATTCTGACGACCCCGTTCTGTCCATACGGACCGGCAATGATCGAGATGACCAAAGCCAAAGCCACCGAAGGCTTGAACATGCCGATCACCATTGAAATGGGCATGGAGATGTGGGATTTCTCAATGATGGAAGATCCCTCCGCATTGGATTGGGGCATGTACGCCTAATTTATTTGGCGATTAAATCATCAAGCCGTTGATTAAAAATCAACGGCTTTTATTTTTAACTACAGAGATAAATTTATTTCGTAATCGTAATTGACTCGATCACATCGCCGGTGAAGGTTGGGAATGTTTCTGGATCGCGGCGGGTAATGCCGTTGACCACATCCATCCCTTCAACCACTTGCCCAAAAATAGTATAGCCGCCGTTCAAAAAATCCGCTGGCGCAAAGGTGATGAAGAACTGACTGCCGTTCGTATCGGGCCCGGCGTTTGCCATTGCTACTACGCCCGCTTTGTCGAATGTCAGATCGCTGTCTTCATTGACAAATTCATACCCGGGACCGCCGCTCCCTGAGCCGCTGGGGTCGCCGCCTTGCGCCATGAAGCCTTCCAAAACGCGATGGAAAGTAACGCCGTTGAAAAAGCCTTTACACGCTAAAAACACAAAGCTATTAACGGTGATCGGCGCTTTCGCCGTGTACAATTCAACCGCAAACTCCCCGCCTTTTGCCATCTTGAAGGTGGCGAAGTAATTCGCCGTTTGATCCACCAACAACTCAGGCGCAGAAGCGTATTGCGGCGCGGCAGGGATCGAATCAAAAACCGAGCAAGCCTCGCCAGAACCAATATTTGCATTACTCGCCGGAGCGGTTGCGGCGGGCTTGGACAAGGGAAAATATTGACAGGCAAACAAGCCAATCACCAATGCCGCTACGCCAATCGCCGCATATTGAATCTTCCGATTTGCATCCTGCGCTTGCGGCTCGTCTTTTACTAATTTCTTCTTCGCCATTTGAATTTCTCCTTAAAAGAATATTCGTCTATTTTACTTGAAACTCGAATTCGCTCATCTCTTGCGCAGACCGCTTTTTTCATTTATGCTAGGCTTTATCATACAGGAGAAAAAAACAATGAACTTTGACTTGGATCAGGAACATCAAACTTGGAAAAAAGTAGTCCATGATTTTGTAGCGAAGGAAGTGAAACCCAAAGCGCGGGAAGTGGACGAAACCGAATCGTTCAATTGGGACGCCGTTCGCAAAGGCGGTCCCATCGGCTTATTAGGCATGAGCATTCCAGAAGCCTACGGCGGCTCAAATGTCGGCATGATCTCAAATGCCATCGCGCTGGAAGAACTCGGCTGGGGATGCGGCTCGACGGCGCTGGCTTTTACCGCGCACAACGGGCTGGGCACCGCGCCGATTGCAATTTACGGAAGCGAAGAACTCAAACAAAAATGGCTTTCACTCGTCTCCAGCGGGAAAAACAAATTAGGCGCGCTCGCGCTCACTGAACCCGGAGCAGGCTCCGATCTACAAGGCGGGGTAACGACGCGCGCCGAAAAACAAGGAGATGAATGGGTCATCAACGGCGCGAAGATGTGGTGTACCAACGCCGGCATCGCGGAATATATCATCACGCTCGTGCGCACCGACCCGCAAGGCGGCTCTAAATCCCTGAGCATGATCCTCGTCCCGACCAATTCCGCCGGTTTGCACATTGGCTCGCCGGAAAAGAAAATGGGTTTGCGCGGCTCGCCCACTCATGCAGTAAGCTACGATAACGTCCGCGTGCCTTTGGGAAATTTGATCGGCGCAGAAGGGCGCGGCTTGCAACAAACCCTCGCCACGCTGGATGCCGGAAGAATCAGCATTGGCGCAATTTCAGTTGGGTTGGCGCAAGCGGCATTCGAAGCCGCCGTTGGCTATGCCAATGAAAGAAAAGCCTTCGGGCAGGCGCTCTCCGAATTTCAAGCGACGCAATTCAAACTCGCCAACATGGCGACTGAAATTGAACTGGCGCGCACGTTGATCCACAAAGCCGCTTGGCTCAAAGAACAAAACCGCCCGATCAACAAAGAAGCGGCTATGGCGAAACTCTACGCCACAGAAATGGCGGAGCGCGTTTGTTATCAAGCGATTCAAATTCACGGCGGCAACGGTTACAGCCGCGAATACCACGTGGAAAGAATCTACCGCGATGCGCGGCTGATGACCATCGGCGAAGGCACCAGCGAAATTCAAAGGCTGGTCATCGCGCGGCACGTGCTGGCGGATTAAGCATAAAAAAGTCCTGAAGGTTTATCCTTCAGGACTTTTTTATTTGCCAATTTTATACCGTAATTAAATCCTTGATCTCTTCGTAAGTTGAAGGTCCAATGCCGGAGACGTTGGTAATATCTTCAATTACGCTGAAGGGACCGTTGGCTTCCCGATAATCAATAATTTTTTGCGCGGTAGTGGGACCAATCCCCGGAAGCGAATCTAATTCCTCAAGGCTGGCGGTGTTGATATTGATCAACTCCGAATTAGCGGAAGCGGGCGTGCCAGCCGTTGGCAATTCCAACCCTGAATTATCATCGCCGGTTCTCGGCGTTTGCCCAGAATCGCCGCCGTACGGCACATCCAACTGCTGACCATCCTCCAGCAGAGCCGCCAAGTTGATAGAAGAAACATCCGCAGAGGCGAGCAAGCCGCCAGCCGCATCAATTGCGTCCTGCACGCGCGCGCCTTGGCTAAATTCATATAAGCCCGGGCGCGGCACTGCGCCAATCACATGCACGGCAATTGGCGCTTCGGTTGGCGCGGCTTGCAAGATAATCGGCTGTCCGGCGGGCGGGCGCGAAACAAACATCAGCAAGCCAGCCAATGCGAAGCCCGCCAGCGTCCCCAATAACACATACAAAATATTCTTCATTCTTCGGATTTTACTCCAACTTCATCACCAGCAAATCTTCTCCGGTTTGCGCGAAGACCTCGGCGACGATAAAGAACTTCGTCATCCGCTGAAAATATTTCGGCAGATTCTTTTGGATGGCGCGAAATCCAAATTTTTCGTAGAGCGGGGCATTATGCGTCAGACACATCAAATACAAAGGTCTCGGCGCTTTATCAAGCAAAGCTTCAATGATCTGGCGCGCCAACCCACGCCCGCGATAGTGCGGATGATTAGCGATCGACGCCAACTCCATGACATTCTCCGCGTGCGGCTTAATCTGCCCGCAAGCGACAACTTCACCCGCAGGATTCACCGCCACGACAAAGCGCTCCCAACTTAACCCCAGCCGGTTGACTCCAACCACTCGAACCAATTCCTTAATTTGAGCGGATTCGGTTTCAAGCGCCGCGCGGATCGTGAACTCGTCATTCAACTTACAACGCTCCAGCCGCCGCGAGAATCACGAACGTGGCAATGAACCAATGAATCAAAAACGGGTAAAGAAAAGATTTTGTGCGCCAAGCCACCCAGCCAAACGCAAACCCTCCAAAGATCGTGGAAAGCGTTTCAACTTCCGGCTTGCTGATGTGCGCCACAGCAAACGGAACCGCCTGCAACCACAGCGCCTCATTCCCAAATTTACGAGCATAAGCGAAGAGAATCCAGCCGCGAAAGAGAAATTCCCAGCCGAACAAATCCAGAAAGGTCGTCCAGGGCAAGCCGGGCAAAAATCTCTCGTAGTAAGCTTTCATGGCCGGGTTATCCGAGCCAAGCAGATAAATGATCGGCGCCATAA
>JADLCG010000008.1 GCA_020847355.1 Anaerolineales bacterium
AAAAAGCATTCGCTAACTACCAATCCGCGCCTGAGCGCTTGCGCCAAACTTTTGAAATTTTCTGCGCTGAAAATGCCGCCTGGCTGGATGACTTCGCGCTTTTCATGGCGTTGAAAGAAGCGCATGGCGGGCAGGCCTGGAACGGCTGGCCCGAAGCGCTCCGTTCCCGTGAGCAGGCGGCTTTACGCGCCGCGCGAAAAGAATTCGCCGAGAGCGTTCAAAAATATTCTTTCTACCAATTTTTATTCTTCAAACAATGGAACAAAATTCGCGCTTATGCCAACGAACGCGGCGTTCGCATCATTGGCGATTTACCGATTTTTGTCGCTTATGATTCTGTGGATGTTTGGTCGCACCCGGAATTATTTTTTCTGGACGAAGCGGGCAATCCAACGGTTGTGGCGGGCGTTCCGCCGGATAGTTTTTCAGCGACGGGTCAATTATGGGGCAATCCGCTTTACGTTTGGGAAGCGCATAAAAAAGAAGGCTATGCTTGGTGGCTTGCGCGTTTGCGCGCTTCTTTGAAGATGATGGACATTTTACGGCTCGATCATTTTCGCGGCTTTGCGGGCTATTATGAAATCCCTGCCGGCGAGACCACTGCCGAACATGGTCATTGGGCGCCGGGACCCGGCGCGGATTTTTTTCATGCGGTTGAGAGCGGTTTGGAAAACGACGGCGACGCTCACGATGCGAGTTTGCCGATCATCGCCGAAGATTTAGGCTTGATCACGCCCGATGTAATTGAATTATTGAACGCTTTCAATTTCCCCGGTATGAAGATTATGCAATTTGGCTTTTCGGGTCCGGATAACCCATTTCTGCCGCATAACTATACGCCGAATTGTATCGCTTACACTGGCACGCACGATAACGATACCGCGCTGGGTTGGTATGCTTCTGCCGCGCAAGCTGAAAAAGATTTTGCGCGGCGTTATCTCGGCGTGGATGGGCATGATTTCGCGTGGGATTTGATCCGTAGTATTTGGAGATCTGTGGCGGTTTTTGCCATTGCGCCTTTGCAAGATGTGCTTGCTTTGGGGAGCGAGGCGCGTATGAACTTCCCCAGCAAATTGGGCGGCAATTGGGCGTGGCGTATGTCCGAACAGGATTTCCGCGAGGATTTAGCCGCAGGCTTACACGATTTGAACTGGCTTTCTAATCGCTAATTTATAAAACTATCTCAAAAACGAACCGGCGCGCATAAAAATATTTTTAAGCGCTTCTTTTTCGCGCAGATCGTCAACATACACGCCGTTATTGCCGCGTGAAGAGTGGATCATCTTCCAGCCGCCGAGGCTTATGCCTACGTGCGTTACGTCGCGGTTGCTATCGCCCTCGCCGAAGAAGAACAGGTCGCCAATTTCAAACGGCTCGTTGACTCGGCGCGAGGCTTGGCATTGCAAGTCGGCGTCACGCGGCAGATCAATCCCAACCCAACGGTGTAACAAACGCGCAAAGCCGGAGCAATCAATCCCGTTGCCGCTTGTGCCGCCCCACAGATAGGGGACGCCAATCATCCGCGCCGAATCTTCGAGGATTTTTTTTCTTTTTTCTTCCATACTTGCCGGAATACTTTCAATAGCGCGCAATGCCGCAGTTTGAACCCAGCCCTTTTTATTTGCCAAAACCAAAGACCATGCGCCTTGCGCGGATTCGACGATTACGCCCGTGCCGCTGACGAGGCGGGAAATAATTTCGCCTTCGGCTTGCGGCGTGGAGCGTAATTCGATAGATGGGGCAATGACGAGATGCGTCGCTTCGGCGGATGCGTCGGTTAAATAAGGCTTATGGACCCAGCCTAAATAGCCGTCTTTTTGGCGCGTGAAAACCCAATTTTTTTCTTCGTCTAAAACTTCTAACTCAGTTCCAAAATAAAGTTCGCTGGAAAGCGGCATTCCGAAGGTTGGCTTTTCGTACAAGCCGGTGAGGTTGGTCGCTACGCTCAGGCGCGGGAGGTTGGGGCGGCTGAGAATGCGGATCGAAGCGGTATCCACTTTGAGGTCCGGGAAGAGGCGCGGTAATTCATCCACTTGCCGCTGTTCGAGCGCGCATCCGCTCAATTCCAGTTGACCGTCCGCATAGTTGGAAATTTCCACGTCAAAAACGGACAGGCGCGGATCGCATTGTTTGGTTAGTTCGGCGAGTTGCCGTTCAATCGTGTTCATGCGTTTATTTTACATGATAAGATTGCGAAATGACCATCATAAAAATCAATGGCGCGGATATTTTTTACGAGACTTTTGGCGAAGAGAATGCGCATCGGATTCCCGTTGTGCTGATTCACGGCTCGACTATTGACGGCCCGACGGATTGGGCGGAGATTGCCCCAGCCTTGGCGGAAAGCTATAAGGTGTTTGTGCCGGATTGCCGCGGACATGGGCGTTCAAATAATCCGAATATGACTTATGCTTTCAAAGAATTGGCAAGTGACGTAGCGACGTTTATTCACGCAATGGGTTATGAAAAGGCGCACGTGATCGGGCATAGCAACGGCGGCAATGTGGCGCTGGTGACTTTGTTGGAATACCCTGACGTGATTCAAAGTTGCATTCCGCAAGCCGCCAACGCTTTCGTGACTCAATATCTGCGCGACCGCGAGCCGGAGGTGTTTGACCCTGAACGAGTCGAACGCGAGGCGCCGGAATGGATGAACGAGATGATCGCTTTGCATAGCGAAGTGAATGGCGAAGCGTATTGGCGCGATTTACTGCAAATGACGATGAAGGAAATTATCGCGGAGCCAAATTACACGCCTGAACAATTATCAAAGGTAAAGAAACCGACGCTGGCGATTATGGGCGCTGAGGATACGGTCAATGCGCCGGATCGTCATGCGCAATTTATCGCGGAAAATATTCCGAATGCGGAATTATGGATTCCCGAAAAGACAGGGCATAACGTGCATAAAGAACGCCGTGATGAATGGCTGGCGAAAGTCTTAGATTTTTTGGATAGGAATAATTGAAAATATGAAATTGTATTGGGAGCCGATTTCGCTGGAATTGAAAACAACTTTCCGCGTGGCGCATGGAGCTAGCGATCAGCGC
>JADLCG010000009.1 GCA_020847355.1 Anaerolineales bacterium
TAAATTCAATGCCTAAAACGCCATAAGCGTTATCTATGATTTGCCCATTCTTCAGGGCGGTGTTCATGCCCATCGAAACGAAATCCTCTTGATCTGCCGCGGCGGGGATGGATTGTATCGAAGCGGGAGCGGATAAGATTCTCTGCTCTACAATCAAATGATCCGCCGTATATTGCGAAAGCATCAGACCGGAATAAAAGCCGGGTTGGTGCGCGAGGAAATCCGGCAGACCTTGTGATAAAGCTGGATTCGTCAAACGATTGAGTCTTCTTTCAGATAAGACGCAGACCATCGTAATTGCCGCGCCAGCCATATCCATTGGAAGCGCTACTGGCGAGCCTTGAAAATTTGCGCCAGTCAAGGTTAATTTATCTTCCGGAATAAAGATTGGATTATCGCCTACGCCGTTGAGTTCAATTTCCACTTGAGATTTAGCATAAGCAATTGCATCGCGGGCGGCGCCGATCACTTGCGGCGTGGAACGCATCGAATAGGCATCTTGCACTTTGGTTTTCATCTTGCCAGTCGCTAAATCTGAGCCTTCGATGATTTTGGCGATATTCTTGGCGGAAGCGATTGCGCCTGCAAATCCGCGCAGTTCATGCAGTTTAGCGCTGTAAGGTTTCAGGTTGCCTAGCAAGGCTTCAATAGACATCGCCGCCGCAATCTCCGCTTGTTTCAAGAATCTTTCCATATCGTAAATATGCAAAGCGGACATCGCCGTTAAAACGTTGGAGCCATTGATCGCCGCGAGACCGTCTCGGGCGTGCAATCCCGGGATCGGGATTTCAGCGCGCTTCAGCGCTTCGCGACCGCTGAGTCTCTCGCCTTTGTAGAAGGCTTCGCCTTCGCCCATTAACAGCAACATGGCTTGCGCCATCGGCGCTAAATCTCCGCTGGCGCCAACCGAGCCTTTGGTACAAACGACCGGCGTAACGCCTTTGTTGAGCAGTTCTATCAGCGTGAGCGTAATTTCGGGCCGGCAACCAGAATTCCCGTGGGCATGGACGTTGATTCTGCCCGCCAAGGCGCCGCGCACATATTCAATCGGCAAAGGTTCGCCAATCCCAGCCGCGTGGTTATAAATCAAATATTTTTGAAATTCTTTCACCTGTTCGTCATTGAGCATGGTTTCTGAAAATTCCCCAATGCCGGTGTTTGTGCCGTACATAACTTCTTTGTTCGCTAATTTTTCTTCCAGCATGGCGCGGCAGATGCGAATGCGTTCTAAGGCTTGTTTATCCAGCGCCACTTTTTCATTATCCCGCGCAATGGCGACGAGTTTTTCAACTGTTAATCCAGAACCGTTGAGCGTAATAGGCATGAAGATTTCTCCTGATTAAGTTAAGATGCGTGGATTGTACTCCAAAGCGCCCGCGCCGCTTTTGGTTGAATTAAGCAAAAAATAAAGTTACAATTTGCGCCATGCCTACTAAAAAAGAATACCTCCCCAAACGCGCGATGAGCATTCACGCGCACCCCGACGATCAGGAATTTGGCGTGGCTGGCACGTTAGCAAAATGGGCGCGCGCCGGCTGTGAAATTGTTTCGGTGACGATCACCAGCGGAGACGCCGGCTCGAACGACCCAACCAAAGGCGCAGAATATAAGCCGGAGTTGGCGCAACTGCGCGAAGCCGAACAAATCAATGCCAATCAAGTGATCGGCGTGAAAGAAACGATTTTCTTGCGCTATGCCGACGGCGAATTAGAACCAACCATCGCCTTACGCAAAGAACTGACCAAATTGATTCGTCAATACAAACCAGATGTGGTGGTGATTGGCGATCCGCAAGGCGTATTTTATGGCAACGGTTACATCAACCATCCCGACCATCGCGCCGCCGCGCAAGCCGCTTTGTATGCCGTTTTTCCATCCGCTGAGACGCGGCTGATTTTCACCGATCTGCTCTCAGCCGGGTATGAGCCGCATAAAGTCAAGCGCGTATATGTGCATGGCGCAGAAAAACCCGATACCTGGGTGGATATTTCCAAAACGCTGGACGTCAAAATAGAAGCGCTGAAAAAACACGTCAGTCAACTTGGCGATTGGCAACCCGAAAAAGAAATGCGAAAATGGGCGCGGGCGGACGGTCGCAAAAAGAATATGAAATTTGCCGAAGTCTATAAGGTGATGATTAACGCGCAAGAAGAAGCTGAATAACGCATGGCTTTTACCAGCTATGATTTTTTTGTCTTCTTTGTGATCGTCTTTATTTTATATTGGGCGGTTCGCCAAACGCGCTGGCAGAATTTAATTTTGCTGATCGCCAGTTATTATTTTTACGGCTCAGTTCAAATTTGGTATGCGCTTTTGCTCGGCGCTTCCACGCTCGGGGATTTTTGGCTCGCCAAAGGCATGGGACAAACTCCCAGCCGTAAAAAACTGTATATGAGTTTGAGTTTGGCGCTCAACCTCGGCGTTTTGGCGTTCTTCAAATATGCCGATTTCTTCATCGGCGACGCGGCTTCTTTTTTTAAGCGCGTTGGGCTGGGTCTCCAGCGAATGGACTCTGCGCATCTTACTGCCGATGGGTTTATCTTTTTTCACCTTAAAAAACTCAGCTACATGTTCGATGTTTCGCGCGGCACATTTAAGCCAGTCTCTTCATTTGTAGAGTTTGCCGCCTATGTCGCTTTCTTCCCGCAGTTGGCGGCGGGACCAATTGATCGCATTCAAAAACTTTTGCCGCAATTACAAGCCGCGCGCGTTTGGATAGCTGATCTGTTTTACTAAGCCTGGCCCCTTTTGGTTTTGGGCTTCTTCAAAAAAATAGTGATCGCCAACAGCGTGCAAGTTTTGGTCAATCGCGTTTTTGGATTTAGCGAACCTTCGGGGTTTTTATTATTAAGCGGCGCGCTGGGCTACACCTTACAAATCCTCGCGGATTTTTCCGCCTACACCGATCTTTCACGCGGCTTCGCTTACTTGCTAGGGTTTGAAACTTCCGAAAATTTTCAGCAACCCTATCTTTCGCTCACGCCCACAGATTTTTGGAATCGCTGGCATATCACGCTTTCCACTTGGCTCAGGGATTATATTTTCTTCCCAACCCGCCGCTTTGCGCTTCGTCATAAAATCAACGAAACCTTAGCCACCGCCATCCCGCCGATTATGGCGATGTTCGTCAGCGGTTTATGGCATGGCGCCGGTTGGAATTTTGTAATCTGGGGTTTATATTATGGCGCGTTAATCGCCGCCTATCAAATGCTCGGCATTCACGGCAGTTGGAAACCAAATTCAAAACTTAAAGCCTTTGCGGCTTGGTTGATCATGTTTGCCTTCATCGTTTTTGGCTGGGCAATTTTTCGCGCGCCCTCGCTCGCTTGGCTCGCGCACGTCTTAAGTTTGCCGTTCCTGCCAAACCACAACGATTTCATCCTCGCCCTCATCACCATGACGTTAACTTTAGTGTACGCCTCGCCGCTCTGGATTCACGCCGCCTTACAGCGTTTCGCCAAAGAGACTTGGTTGCAAGCCGGCTTTTACGCCTGCCTCTGCGCTTTGATTGTGATTTATATCAACTCCACAAATTCGGATTTTATCTACTTTCAATTTTAGAGACGAACATGCGCTTCTATCTTAAATTTACGCTGGTTCTCACCCTGATCATTTTCCTCAGCTCAAGCATTCTTCCGCGCCGTTACGGCTTTACCTTTCCGCGCAACCCCGGCCCCGAGTTAGATAAACAAGTCCGCTTCAATTATTTGGACGATCTTGAAGCCCAGCGCCCCGAACTGGCGCTAATGGGCGATTCTACGCTTGGCGCAAGCGTAGAAGCAGATGAACTCGCCCAACAGATAGATAAATCCGTTTACAGTATCGGCATTCCCGGGTCGGCTTCTGCCTTGTGGTATTTGATTATGAAAAGCAACCTTGCCGCATCTACCTATAAACCCAAATACCTGCTCATTCTCTTTCGCAACTCATTGCTCACAACGCCGGGCTACCGCGTGCATGGCAGTTACTTTGATTTGTTAGACGAATACGCCGAACGGAACGAACCCCTGCTGATTCAAAATTCTTATCTCAATTTTATGAATCCGCTTGAAATTCTTGCCGAAGAATATTTTCCGTTATATGTGGCGCGCGCGAACGTGCGTAAAGCTATAGATCGCCATGTGCGTTACTTCTCCCCGGCTTTGTTTGGCTGTGATCAGGATTGCGCCGATCTAGCCTTGGCGGAAATCTTCGTCGGCGCGGATCTTGAACCGCAAGCCCTCACCGACGCAATCGGCTCCGCGGAATCCTATCTCTACACCCCAGAACGTTTAGATTTCGCTTCACAAATAGATCAATCCTATTTGCCCGAAATGATTCGCATCGCCAACGAAAATGACATCCAGTTGATTTTTGTGCGCGTAAAAGTCAAAACTAACGCGGGCGATCCCAAAGTGGACGCTTATATAACTTCCCTGAGCGCATACTTGAAACAGAATCACGCCATATTTCTGGATTACGGCGAAGATGCGCGGCTGACTCCCGATTTGTTTTATGACGCGATCCATCTTAATGAACAAGGACGGAAAGTTTTTACGCCCATCCTCGCGCAAGATTTGAACGCGCTGTTCGTTGAAAAATAAACTAAAAGAAAAATAAACCTACAATTACAGCGGCGAGCGTCACGGTGATGTTGTCAATATCTTTGTACGGCAGTGTTTCGACCAACATGCCAATCAAGGCAATCAGCGTAATTGGTAATAAGTAATTTGTAATTGAGCCAGCCAACGCTCCCGCGCTGATATAAATCAGAATAATCGCAACGGATAAAACGAATCCGCCCAGAAAAACCGCGCTAGAACCCGCGATGGATTTTTCCTTACTCCAAAAGAGTTTAGGAGATTTAACGCTTCTACCCACAATATCGGCAACGCCGTCGCCGCCGCACATTATCATCAGGGCGATAATGCCAATCGGCGAATCCTTCCAAAAGATTACCGTCAGCGCCACAAACATAATCCCGTAATACAGCGGACCGCGCAAAATTTCTTTCGGGTCGCCCGTGCGCGACATGGCTTGAACAGAAGCCTCGTCTTTCAATATCCCCAAGCCGATCAATGCAAACTGAACGGTAATTATCAGCGGAACCAGCGCCGCCCACCAACGCGCCGAAGGCGTATCTTGAAATAAAAACCAGCACAGCACAAAAATAGGACCTGTGCCAATGTGAATAATTTTGCGGCTGAGTTTGCTGTCAATATATCCGCGCTGGGCGATAAAGTCCATCGAACGCAGGAAGATGAGCGAAATTGCAAAAGTGACGACGGTGGCGATGATATTGTTCAAGAGGTTTCTCCTTAATAAAAGATTTCATCTGCAATAGCTTCCCAAGTTTCAAAATATGTCACCTCGGCGCTTTCAAAAGCCTCTGCCTTAGCGGAACTGCCTGAAGTTAAGCCAATTAATTTGACGCGCACATCAAACCCAGCGTTTTGTAAAACCTCGCCCGCGCTTTGCGTTGAGCGGATTCCGCCTAGCGTATCTTCGATCACGATCAATTCAAAAGCCTCGGGCAGTTGCGAAAACGCTTGATTCAATTTTCCAGTTTGCTTCCAATCAACGGCGGCTTGAAGCGCTTGCCATTCATCGTTAGTATAAGCCGCGAGCGTCCCCGCTAAAGCATGAACAGGCGAGGGCTTCAATAACGTAGAGGCTTCAAGTCCCTTAGCCTTAGCAATATATTCTAATCTGCCGTAGCCAATCAGCGGGATAGTTGGTAAGCCTGTCAACTCAAGCGCATTTTCTGCCTCTGGCGCATATCCAAGCGGCGAAGCGCCTATATCTTTCGGCGGCGCAGACGGGCGCGCGGTGATGGAGGCTAAATAGATATTGGGTTGAAGTAACTGAGCCAACAGCGCCGGATTAAGATTGGAAACATCGTGCGTATGTAAAAGCGATTCGCTCTCGACTTCTGCGGGCAGGCGATAGGCTTCGCTAAAAATTTTGCTCCCCAGTGAAAAATGTTGAAACAAGCGCGTTGTAGCGGAAAAGCTTACGTTCCGCGAATCGTGTAAAAGACTCTGCCGCAGTTCGTTGGGAATAAAAGCAAAACAGTCTTGGCGCAAAGCGGATTCGGTTGGATACAGGTTCGGGAAAATCTCGAAATTAGGAACATTGACGCTGTGCGGTTTATATCCATTCATCCTCTTGCCAATTTCCAGCGCCGCAGAAGCCACGCTCGGCGGGAGTTTAATCTCATCCCAAGTTGA
>JADLCG010000010.1 GCA_020847355.1 Anaerolineales bacterium
GTTTGGGCGCTGGGGCTTTCAATCCTCAAACGCGAATCTTTTTCTCTGCAATTCAATGAGTTAAAAGGCGTGGCGCGGAAATATCCCGTTGCCGCCGGCGCGATCGTAATCGCGCATTTATCTATGATTGGTTTTCCTTTATTAGCCGGTTTTCCGCCGCGCCTGGCGCTCACGCAGGAATTGGCGACACAATCGTTAACCGTCACGTTCTGGGTCTATATCGGGACGCTCGGCTTGCTGGTCGGCGCTTTTCGCAGTTTGGCGGTCTTTGTTATGGCGGAGGAAAACGCAGTCTGGAAGTTGGGGGAAACTTGGGTCCAAACGATCATGCTTGGGGTAGGCGTGGTCGGGCTTTTCATCCTCGGCATATTTCCGCAAACTCTTCAGCCTTTTATCGCGCAACTCCCCACTTTATTCAAACATCTTGGTCAATAAGACGGCGTGCTATAATTTTACAACGTAGCCTCGTTTCGGAGAAACTTATGGAATTTGAACAAATTGTCAAACGCCTTGAATGGCTGGATAAGCAACAACGCGAAAACAAAGAAACCATCGCCAAATTAGTGGAGCGCGCCGCTTCTTTGGAGGCGGGTTTAGACGTCGCCTCCAAAGAGGTTAAGACTACCGCCAAACAAATCAGCGAACTGACTCCCGCTTCAAAGCGCGTGGATCAATTTGAAGGCATTCTCGCCAAACAAAGAAGCGAATTAACCCAACTGATTGAAGAAAACGAAAAAGCGCGGCTCAAAAGCGAAAAAGAAGCGCTCAAGCGTTCGCAAGTCGAAGTCGAGAGTTTGAATAAAGCCATCGCGCAAATTAAAAACACGCTTCCCCCCAGCGTGAACGAAATCAAAAAAGAGCTTAAGGAACGCGGGAGCGAACTTCAACGCACGCTCAACAACATCAGCGATTTGAAAACCAAAGTTGAAGATTCGATCCGTTCCAACCAAGATGTTGTGCTCTCATTATCGGCGATGGACGAGACGCGCAAAAACGATCTCAAACGCATCTCTGATTTGCAAGGCGAAATTGCCGCAGTACGCAAGCGCGTAGAAGAAAACAAAGAGAAAAACGTCATGCACGGAGACACCATTCGCAATATCGAGAATCGTTTTGCGGAATTGATCGTTTCAGAAAGCGAACGCCGTCAGGCGCAAACCGCCTTTTTAGATCAACAAGCGCTGGCGCAAATTGACCGCGACCGCGCCTGGAAAGATTGGCAGGAAAAATACAGTTCCTTCCAAGCCGAATCTTCAAACATTGAAGGGCGCGTCCAAATGTTGGACGAAGCTCTGCGCGGCGCCAAGAAAGCCCAAGAGACTTATTTGGAATTAAATACAAAACTAGAAAGACGCATCAACGAAGTGACCGAAATGCAACGCCTCGCAGAAGAGCGCCTGCGTCAAGAATGGGTCAGCTTCAAAACCGACGATCAAAAACGCTGGACTGGATACAGCCTCTCCTCCGAAGAATCGTTCCGCGATATTCGCAAAGACGTGCAAAAAGTGACTGAAACCATCGTTGGCATCAACGACATTTCACAAGCCCTGCAAGACGACCTGCATCAGACCACCGACGTCACCGAAAAACAATTACAGGAAATGATGAACGTCATTCACGAATGGATGATCGCTTACCAACGCATCATGGGGCACGGCAAAAAGACCAAAAAAGCCTAACCGTCAAGACGCTTAAGTTTTAATCTCAATTTTGAAAGGCATAGCCTTTCTTGATTGACTGCGCCGAACTTGTGGTTAAATTACGCCATGCGAGTTATCGGCACAGCAGGTCATGTAGATCACGGCAAATCCGCATTAATCGAAGCGCTCACTGGCAAACATCCAGACCGCCTCAAAGAAGAGCAAGCCCGCGAGATGACCATCGAACTCGGCTTCGGCTGGGCGAAACTCCCCGGCGGCGAAGAAATCGGCATTGTGGATGTGCCCGGGCATAGAGATTTTATCGAGAACATGCTCGCCGGCATCGGCGGGGTTGACGCGGCTTTGCTGGTTATTGCGGCAGACGAAGGCATCATGCCGCAAACGCAAGAACACCTCGCCATTTTGGATTTACTCCAAATCTCCGGCGGTTTAATCGTTTTGACTAAAACCGATCTCGCTTCAGACTCAGGGTGGCTTGATCTTTTAGAAACAGACATTCGTTCCGCTGTGAGCGGCACAACCCTGCAAGCCGCGCCAATCTTGCGCGTCTCTGCCAAGCATAAAACCGGTTTAACCGAACTGCTCCACGCCCTCGAAACTATTTTACAAAACCAGCCGCCGCGACCAGATTTGAATCGCCCGCGCCTGCCCATTGACCGCGTCTTCAGCCTGAGCGGCTTTGGCACAGTCGTCACCGGAACTCTGCTCAATGGCAAATTCTCCATCGGCGATGAAGTTCTCATTCTGCCATCCGCACAAACCGGTCGCATTCGCGGGCTACAAACTCACCAAAAGAAAACAGAAACCGTCTTCCCCGGCTCGCGCGCCGCAATTAACCTTTCCGGAATTGAAACGGAAGCGCTTCAACGCGGAGAAGTGGTCGTGATGAAAGAACCGCTTCACTATCAAGCCACGCGCCGAGTGGACGCACATCTACGTTTACTCAATACAACATCCGCCCCGCTCAAACATGCCGCCGAGGTCAAACTCTTTGTCGGCGCTAGTGAAACAATGGCAACCTTGCGCCTGTTGGATGTAGAAGAAGCCGCCTCTGGAAAAAACTGCTGGATTCAACTGGAATTGCGCGAACCCATCGTAGCGGCGCGTGGAGATCGCTACATCCTCAGAAGACCTTCCCCTAGCGAAACCTTAGGCGGCGGCGTAATCGTTGATCCGCAACCAAAGAGCCGGCATAAGCGCTTTGACGCGGCCATCCTGCAAGCGCTTGAAGCGCTATTGCAAGGCAAGCCCGCCGACGTTTTGCTAGAAGCGGCATTAACCTTACAAGCCGCGCCGCTCAAAGAAATCGTTTCGTATTCACGCCTAGAATCTACCTCGGCGGCAGAGGCGTTGAAAGAATTATTCGAAGCCGGCAGTTTGATCGCGCTGGAAGCCGGAGAAATATCCATTGATAGCGCCATGCTCGTCATGCCGCTTGCGCGCTGGAATCTAGTGACGAAGCGTTTTCTAGAAATCGTCAATTCACATCATCTCAATTTTCCTTTACGCGCCGGCATTCCGCGCGAAGAATTAAAAAGCAAACTGGGCTTGAACGCCAAAATCTATAACGCCTGTTTAAGTTTATTGCTCAAAGAACAGGTTTTAGCCGAAACTGCACAGTTGATAAAAAATGCCCGGCACGCGATTCGCTTCACGGAGCGGGAACAGGTCCAAGTCCAAGCCTTGATGCGCGCATTTGAAGCCCAGCCTTTCAGCCCGCCGAGCGTCAAAGAAGCGCAAGCTATCGCCGGCGCTGAAATCTTCCAAGCCTTAATTGCCTTAGACGAACTCACGCTCGTCTCAACTGAGGTAGTTTTCAGAAAACCGGATTATCAAAAAATGTCCGAAATAATCCATGATATATTGAAGCGGCAAGGCGCAATCACGCTTGCCGAAGCCCGCGATGCGCTAACCACCAGCCGCAAATACGCCCAAGCCTTTTTGGAGCATCTAGATGCGGTTGGCATAACGACGCGCGCCGGAGACGCGCGGAAATTGAGGCAACCCGCTTGATAAAAAAAATACTTAAATCCATTTTTGATCCGCCGGTCTTTGAGCCTGAAGAAAAAGAATATCACGCCTATTTACTGACCACATTATTGTGGACTTTACTTCTCGCTTCCATCCCTTATTTTTGCTACGCCCTCTTCACCGCCCCCATTTTTCTAAGCCGAATACTATTTCAAATCGTCTTACACATTGGCGTCAGTATATTTTTGTTTTATCTCATTCGGCGCGGCTTTATACAAACCGCTTCCTACATCGAAGTAATTACGCTTTGGGCTTTGCTCACCGTCAGCGCAGTAACGGACGCGGGCGTTTACAGCCTCGCCTACACTTTCGGTTACGCGCTCGTCATTATCATCGCCGGAATTTTGCTCGGCTTTCAATTTGCCTTTCTAACCACTTTGGTTTCCGTTGCCGCCGGCGGATGGATGCTCTACGCAGACGCCAAAGGCTTGATTATTTTCAAAGAAATCAGTTCGCCCGCTTCGTTCTGGATGTTAAGCGCAATTATTTTTTCAATTTTAATTTTTCTACAATATATCTTTTACGGTTTAATTCAAAGAGCATTAAAACGCGCCAGAGCCAGCGAAGAACGTTACAAACTGATCTTAAGCGTCAGTAGCGATTATATTTTTGAATCGATCATAGACGCGGCTGGACGTAATCGCCTGATTTGGGTTGGCGGCGCATTCGAACGTTTGACCGGCTACGCCTTCGAGGAATATACAGCCGCCGGAGGCTGGGTGGCGCATCTGCATCCCGCCGATGTGGAAAAAGACGCGGAAGACCTAGCCACCCTTAAGCGCAATCAAAGCATAATTTCAGACGTGCGTACAATCGCCAAGAACGGCGAATTATGTTGGGTGCGCATCTCTGCCCGCCCAATTTGGAACGCCGCAGAAAACCGCGTCACCGGCGTTATAGGCTCAGCGCAAGATGTGACCAATACCAAAGTCGCTGAAGAGGCGGAAAAAATATCCCTGCAACTTCAAGTCAGCATGATCGAAAACGTGCCAGATATGGCTTGGCTCAAAGATTTAAACAGCCGCTATTTAGCCGTGAACGAAAAATTCAGCGAGTTTGAGGGGCTGAAACGTGAGGAAGTTGTCGGCAAAACCGATTACGAACTATCCGATCGAGAATCTGCCGAAGCCTTCCGCGCCGCTGACGCTCTGGTCATCGCCACCCAAAAACCAAGCCGGATTGAAGAAAAGGTGAAGGACGTAAGCGGGCGCGAATATTGGGTAGAGACCATCAAAACGCCGATCTTCAATTCAAAGGGCGCAGTGATCGGCACCTCCGGCATCGCCAGAGATATTCAGGCGCGTAAAGAAATTGAGTTTACCCAACAGCGGCGCCGCGAACTGCTAGAAAAAGTGATCGAACTCGGCAAAACCGTCACCGTCACTTCCAGCCTTACTGAAACCGTGAAACAGATTTGGCACGGCGTACACGATACGCTCGAATTTGATCGGCTGGCGATATTCCTCTATAACGCCGAGACTCTCTCCGTAGACGGCACGATCGGAACGGATCGCAACGGTCAAATGGAAGAGGTTCGGAATGTCTCCTTTCCAATTAGCCGCGAGGCTACCAATCGGCTCGATAAAGTTTTAGAAAACCCCGGCGGCATGTACTTTACGCACAACTATTCCGAAGAAAATAATATTGACGCCAGCGATGAAATGTACGGCGTGAAGGATTATGTCGCTATTGCGGCTTGGGTTGGGGACAAACCGATCGCGGTCATTTGCGCCGACCATGCCCTAACGCACCGCCCGATCACGGAAGAACAGTTGGAGGCGCTCAGGCTTTTCAGCGGGTATGCCGCCCTCGCCATCGAAAATTCAAGATTGTACGAAAAACTTCAGGATGAAATCCTCCAAAAACAACAGGATGAAGAAAGAGAAAAAGCGCGGAGCGCCACGCTGGAAGAAGTCGTGAAGCTCGGTCAATATGTGACGGAGTCCAATAAAATCGCGCCGTCCGGCGGACCGACCCCCGGCGCCTACGAACTAGAAATTACGCTCATCCGCATTTGGCAGGGCGTGCGCTATGGGCTCGGCTTTGACCGCATCGGCATATACCTGTACGACGCAGAAAAAGAGACCATTCAAGGCACGTTTGGCACGAACAATCAAGGCGAGATGACCGACGAATGGGCATCTTCCACATCAACCTCAGCCGACAACCCCGCCGTAACTTCCTTTTTAGAAATGCTTCACACGCCCAATGCAATTTATGCCACTGACGATTACGAGCGCGATCATCCCAACGAATCAAATCCAGCGATGGCTGGCGTTAAAGATTTTATGGCAATCGCCGCCCGCGCCGGCGATAAACCCGTCGCCATTTTGTGCGTGGATAACAACATCACCAAGCGCCCCA
>JADLCG010000011.1 GCA_020847355.1 Anaerolineales bacterium
AATTAACCTCTTCTGCGGCGGGCGAGCCAAGTGGAAATGCCAAAGAAGACAATGAAACCGGGGATCACCAAAATTGCTAGAACAACGAGTACGATCAGGCTGACGGATGATATGGGCGCCATCGCGCGGTGCGTGTTTTCGCGCGGGGTGATATTGATCAAGCCTTCTTGTTCTGCCGCCCAATCTACGGAGTTGATGAATAAATTGCCGTTTCCGTATGCGTCAAAGTTGAGGTCAGACGCAAATTGTGAATTACCCATAACGACAACGCGGCCTTTGGTGGCGGAGTTCTCGCCGGCGACTGCCATATCTAATGGACCTTGAATATCTACGCCTTGATCGTACTTATATTGATCTGTATTGTTGATTAGGCTGGTTTCGCCCCATGCATTGCCGGAAGTGCTGAGCAAAGCAGTGAGCGTAATACCTTCGGCTGGGGTATTGGAGAGAGTAATACTGCGCGCTTGCGGCATAATTACGGCATAGGTGATGCTCTCAGTGATCGGGTGTTGCCCAGCCGCTGCAGAGATTGCAAAGAGCGGGTTTTGATTTGAATTTGGATCGAAAATCAGATCGTGATTGAGCGTAATCCCCCAACTTTTTTGGAGGTAATCTGCCAGCGGGTCGGCTGGCGCGGTTTCCGTCTCGCTTGTTAGAATCACGGGGTCTTCCATCACAACCAAGGAGCCGCCGTTATCCACGTATTTCTTCAATAAAGTTACTTCTGCCTGGGATACAGGCTTTTGAGGTCCAGCGATGATGATCGCGAGCGCATCATCTGGGATTTTGTTTTCAGCGAGTAGGTTTAGGCTTTTAACCGTATAGTTTTTGGCTTCTAAAGTGCTTTTGGCGATGGAATACGAAAGGTTTTCGCCGCTCGATTGAAGGAGCGCTTCGCCGTGACCTTCAAGAAAATAAACAACTCGTTCATTTGGGTGGGTGAGTTGAATGAGCGCTTTGACTATTTCGGTCTCGGAGGCAGAAGCGGCAACTTCTTGCGCTTTGCCCATAGCGAGGAGGATTTTTCCATCGCCGGTGATGCCCGCCTGACGCGCCGCAACGGGGTCTTGATCTGGGTCTACAAAAGTGTAGTCAAATTTTCCGTCGCTATTGCTTTTAATTTTTTCAAGCAACTGCGTGGCGCTGGCGGTGTCTGATTGTGAGGTGAAGAAGGCCGTGGCGGTGACTTTTTCCGGCAGGGTGGCTAGCGCTTGCAGGGTTTCTTTCGCTAGCGTGTTAGATTGATCTTCGGTCATATCCCAAGTTTTGCCGGGGTTTTGATAAATCAAAACGTTGAGCGTGATGAGAATGCCGACAAATGCAAGCGTGAGAATAAGCGAGTTGGAACCGTAGCGCGCTTGTCTGCCGCTCAGAAAGCGGCGAATAGCGTCTGGGTTCATGATCGCAAAGTAAGCCAAGCCTAAAACGGTCAAAGCGGCGCTGATTTGCAGGAATAGATTGATTTTGTCTTTATATTCAAGCCCTTGCACGAGGCCCGCGCCGACGATGCCTTTTGTTACCAGCGCTAAGATCATCGCTAAAAAAGCTACCAAGGCGAGAATCAAGCCGGCGACGGCATAATACGAGTTTGTGTTTTTATTTTTAGGAGCCATTATCGCCATCTCCGAATTTCAATTGCAGTTGTGCCAACAAATAAGCCGAAAGCGGTAAGGCTTAAGAAGTAAACGATATCTCCGAGTTTGACGGTTCCGGTGTTGATTGCCGTGAAGTGATCGGAAATGCTCATGTAGCTGAAGATCTCTCCGCCGCTGGACATGAAGTTGGCAGGGATGCCAATTACAAACCAAAGGATAAAGAACAGCCCGAGCGCGATAAAGTAGGATGCAAATTGATTGCTGAACATAGCGGAAATGCCCACGCCCAAGCCAAGCAATGCAAACGTCATCAAGATAACCGCAATATAAGAAGATATTAGGAGTTTGTAATCAATGTGCGGGGTGATGAAGTTGTTATAGATAATTGGGTAGATTAATGAAAAAGCTACTAGGGTTAGCACAAACAACACAGACCCTAGCCATTTTCCGGCGACAAGTTCAAAATCGCGCACTGGGGCGGTGAGGAGTAATTCCAAAGTTCCCATACGAGCCTCGTCTGAGAGCAGGCGCATCGTAATGGCTGGGCTAAGAAATAGCATTAGAAATACGAAGACCACGTTGAGAAAATTTGGGTCTGGGGCAGGAGCGCCATACATGCCTTGTTGTTGCCCATAGAGAAGCAGGTTGACGAAAAAAGCCCCGACCGAAAAGAAGATAACTAAAGCCACGATATAGGCTAACGGTCCGTTGAAGTAATTATTGTATTCGCGTTTGGCGATTGTCCAGATATTCTTCATAATATCCTCATTGCTTCTTTTTGCCTTCGTTGCTGGTGAGTTCGAGGAAGATTTCTTCCAAACTCATGCCCAGCGGACGCAGTTCCAATAAATCGTAGCCGGATTGAATAACTTGTTTGGCTACTTCCGGGCGGGCGTCTTTGCCGGAGGCGAATTCAAATTCAACCGAGCCATCCGCTTTGAGTTCAGCTTCTTCTACGCCTTTGACCTTTTGGATAACTTTAATTAGATCTTTATCCGCTTCGCCGCGCACGCGTAAAGCGACGCGCTCCGCGCCCGCCAGCCGCGATTGCAGATTTTCGGTGGTATCTTCGGCGATGATTTTGCCTTTGTTGATGATCAGCACGCGGTCGCAGATGTTTTGAGCTTCGTGCAGTAGATGGGTGGAAAGCAAAACGGTGCGTTCTTTACCAATTGCGCGGATTAATTCGCGGACTTCCACGACCTGCCCCGGGTCCAGCCCGATGGTTGGTTCGTCTAAGATCAAAACTTCAGGCTTGTGTAAGAGCGCTTGCGCCAAGCCGACTCTTTGGCGCATCCCTTTGGAAAGGTTGGCGATATAGCCGTTTGCGCGATCGCTCAAGCCGACCATCTCTAAAACTTCATCCACGCGATCTTCAACATTGGGGATTTGGCGTAAATCGCCCATGTATTTCAGGTAGTCGAAGACTGCCATTTCAGTATAAAGCGGCACTGTTTCCGGCAGGTAACCTACTCGTTTGCGTACTTCCAGCGATTCTTCAACCACATCATATCCGGCGACGGTAACTTCGCCGTCTGTGGGGGGCATGTACCCGGTAAGAATACGCATCGTGGTGGTCTTTCCGGCTCCGTTGGGACCAAGAAAGCCGACAATTTCGCCTTGTTGCGCGTCAAAACTCAGGTTGTGGACGGCGCGGCGCGCGCCATAGTCCTTTGTAAGACCTCTGACTTTGATCATTGCCTCTCCTTTTTAATTTGAAATTTAGATTTGCCTAAACTAACCAGCTTGTGGGCAATTAAAAGGCACAGCCGCATGGATGGGCAGTGCCTGTATTGTGTACCGTTGATTACTATACAATAAGAGGAGTCTCAAAGTCAAGCGCGTATGCCGCTTCTAATCAAACCCTAATCTGTAAGCGCTCGTAAATTTGAGCGCGGGCAGATTGACAGATGCTGTATAATTTGCGGGAAAATAATTCAAAGGAGAAATAATGAATACAAAGAAACTCCCAATTTTGCTCGCCATCCTCGCTTTGGTCTTTTCCACGCTCGCCTGCGCGTCTGGCGAACCCGGCTTGAGCAATGTCCGCACCGCTTTGGATGCAGACGGCAAGAACCAAACCTCAACTTTTTCTTCCACAGATACGATTTACGTGGTGGGCGAAGTTTCCAATGGGGTGAAGGGCAATGTCGTTTCGTCCAAATGGCTGGTGGATAATGTTGAAGGCTATGAATCTGGCTCTGAAATTGACTCTTCCGACCTGACGCTTGACGCGGATTATACGGATTATATTGTCAACTTCTACTTCCAACCCCCAGATGGCGGCTGGCCCGCTGGAAGTTATAAAGTCGAAATCTATTTCAACGGCGCGTTGAATACCACTTTGACTTATACGGTGCAGTAAGTATTCTTTTAGCAATCCAAAAAAGGAGCGAGCGCTTTAAAGCGCCCGCTCCTTTTTATTACTTTATGACTTACGCAGATCAAAATCTTTTGCCGCGAATTACGCGAATTGTCACGAATTTTTTATCCAATCCGCGTGATTAGGGACATCGTACCCGATAAGGTAAGTTTGCGGCTCGATCTTAGGGTTTTGCGTAAAACCCTGTATTTATGAAAGAATCACCTGTCCGCAATACTCGCATTTATCCATGCCTAATTCTAGCGTGCCGCCGCAGTTCGGGCAGGCGAAGGTTTCGGTTTTGACTTGATAGCCAGCCGTTTTGAACGCCGCTTCATTCTCGGCAAGGTCGCCGCGCAAGCGCTTGAGCCGCGCTAAATACGCCTCGCCAGACATCTCGCCGGATTTTCTCAAACGCTCCACATCCGCAATGGATTCTTTGAGCATTCTTCTTTCAGCTTCTAAACTTTCTCGGCTTTTATCTTGTAGCGAAAGTTTCGCTTCGGGCTTGGGCGGAATGGAAGCGAGGATCGCGGCGATGATCAAGATGATAGCTGAGACGACTAGCCCAACGATCAGAGGCGTATATTGAAAACCGGGGATGGAACTCAAATGCACTTGATTGGTTTGCACTTCGTTTCCATCGGCAATGACGACGTATCTTGCGCCGTTGAGTTTGCCAATGTCAATGCGCGTGATGCCTGAAGAATGTTTGGGCAGGTTGTTGCGCGAACCAGTCTCGGTGAAGACTGCCACGTTGCCTAGATCGTCGCCCAACACGGTTTCTTGCTTGCCGTCCTCGTTGATATCTAACCCGGCGATCTCGGTCACTTTATCTGAGAGCGAGCCTGACCAGATTTGTTTGGCGGTCGCGCCGTCGAATGCGAAAGCCCATACGCCGCCTTCTTTTCCGCCGACGACAAACTCGCGCGCGGACGGTTCTCCGTTGATTTCAACTTCGCGGACTTCGCTGATGGCTTGTCCAAGCGATTTTTCAAACAGCACGCTACCGTCTTTAGCGGAGTAGATTTTGAGATCGCCGTATTCGCTTCCGCTGATAATTTCGCTGTTGCCATCGCCGTTTAGATCGTAGGCGCGCATCCGCCGAATTGGGTTTTGATTAACGCTCCAAACGGCTTGTCCGCTGGAATCGAAAAGGATTATCGAACCGCTGTGCGCCGCGGAGACGAAGTAAGTTTGTCCGTCAATTTTTGCGTCGTCCATGCCGCGTATTTCTTCCGTGCCGATGTTGGCATTCCAGAGCGTTTGTCCGTTCAGCGCTAGGGCGAGTAAATTGCCGGAAGTATCGCCGAGCAGAATTTGAGGTCCGGAAGGGAAGCGGATGACAGCCACGCGCGCCGGCGCGCCCAAATTGACTCCAGTGGTCACGGTGGCGGCTTGCCCGTTGATGATTGTATCCACGCCGTTTGAATAGAAGACGACGATATCTTCTACGTTGTCATTGTTGATATCGCCGAGCGTCGTTTTAGGGGTTGGATAATTAAGCGACCAGAGTTGACTGCCGTCGCCGTTATAGACTGTGACGTTCTGGTTGTTTTGAATGAATAATTCCTCCTGCCCATCGCCGGTTAGGTCTATGGATTTCATGCTTTCGGCGGCGGCATACGGCTGAGACCAAGCGACGTCAGCGTTGAATTTTTCCGCAGTCGCTAAGCCGCTAAAAGAAAATAAACCCGCAACCAGCATAACCAAGCAACTTAAAACGATTGCGACAATAAAAGGGATGATTTTGCGCTTCATCTAAACAGCCTTCCTTTGTAAAAGAGAATATGAGGATTTCAAGAAATTCAAAATATTTTCTTGCTCGATTTCCGCAAACGGCGAATCGGCAAGGATGTTGATCATGCCGCCTTGCGTATCTAAAGCGGTGATCGTATATTTGCCAATGTTTTGACCTTGCCGAAAAGTTGCGTTCGGGACGATGGTGTAAGCCTCGGGGTTGACTACAATGCGGACTTTTAAGCGCTGCTCTGTACCTTTGAACTTTTCCGGTTTCAATTTGGATTTTCCGCTGATGCGACTGCGCTTCCAATAGGACATGCGCTTTTTCGTTCTTTGCGTTGCGGCGAGGCGCAGGACGTTGCCATCATAAAGTTTGGCTTTTAGCGAAAGCCATTCATCGTTGAACATTTGCGTCGTTCGTCCTTGGGTATCTTTTGTTTCGCGGGCAACTTTCGTTTTCAAGGTTGCGCCGGTCAGGTCCAAGTGACCGAGAAAAGTGGAATCCGGTTTGAGATCGTCGCGGAGCGAGCGGATGATTTCCTTTGTGCCTTGATAACGCGGCGAGAAATCTTTTGAATCACTGCGCCGTAAGTTGCGCGCCATCACAAAAGCCGCGATCCATAAAGCGAGCGCGCCGCCGGTGAAAGTGATGGAGAAATACCCAAGCAGGTCAACGATCAGGTCTATGCCTAACAAGCCTACCCCGATCAAAAAAATGATCATGGGAATCCAGCGCCATTTATCGCCCGCCGATTCGGTCTTGCGCAGGTCTTTGGCAAATTGATCCATGCCGCGCAAAATTGAATTAGGTTTATCGGCGATGGAAACGTACACCGGAGCGTAATCTTTTATGCTGGTTGCGGCGGACGGCGGGGGAGTTTTCTTCCGCGCCGTGTTTAATAGGTACACAAACAGCATAATAGCGATAATTCCAAAAATACCTACAACACACAGCATAAGTCCTCCGAGTACTTTATAATTTGCGCGTGAAAAAAATACTTTACACTGCTTTCGATATTGTGCCAAGCCCGAAAGGCGCTTCTACCCATATTTTGCACAATTTACGCGGGCTGGTCAATAGGAATTTTGAAGTACGCCTGCTCACTCCCAGCGACGGGGTCTTACCGCTTGAGGATACCATTTACGGCGCGGCGGTGACGCGCATCGCGCAGGATGCGACGCAAAACTTTCTAGCCCGCGCCGCGCATTTTGGCAAAGCCGTTTTCGCGCACCTCGCCTTGCATTCAGATTATGACGTTGTACATTATCGCAATATTTGGGACGGTCTCTTCATCGCGCAGAATAAAAAACGTTTTGGCTATAAAGCCCTTTTTGAAGTCAACGGCTTGCCGTCCATTGAATTGAAATATCATTACCCGGGTCTAGATTCTGAATTGCTTTTGAAGATCAAGGAACAGGAAATTGCGACTTTGCATTTGAGCGATGCGATTATTTGCCCTTCTCAGGTGACGCGCGATTACATCGCCTCGCTCGGACTTAACCGCAAGCTGGTGACTGTCATCCCAAACGGAGTCAGCC
>JADLCG010000012.1 GCA_020847355.1 Anaerolineales bacterium
AATCCCGTAGTTGAGCGAACGCCCAAACGTAAACTCCGCCGAGGCAATCTTCACCACCTTAGCCCCAAAAGATTCGGCAATCGAAACAGTCGCGTCGGTTGAGCCTGAATCGACCAAAATAATTTCAACGTCGCGCAGAGTCTGCTGTTTAATTCCTGCCAGTAAACGTCCAAGATGTTTTTCTTCGTTATAAGCGCGGATGATGAGAGAGCAATTCATATTGGAAATTACCAATCAAGATTTTTTTCGTAGCCTAATTTGACGAGCAGATCTCCGGCAATTTCTTTGAATATCTTTTTATGTTCGGCGGTGAAATATTTTTTCCACTCGCCCGTTTTACCGGAGCGAAAAGTCGGGGATTTTGTCGGGTTGACGGCTGATTCGAGGGAGTCGAGAATCAATTGTCGGGGAGTTTGAAGCGGAACTTTATCCAAAAGATGGTAGGCGATTTTCGTCAAAGTTTCCGGGCGGTTATGAATCAAATCTTCAAAGTGAATTGACAAGACTGCTTTTTGATCCAGCCAATTCATGTAAGGCGCGAAGCGTTCGGCGATATTTAGGAATTCAACCTCCGCTTCCGGCCTGCCTAAAATGCTCGCCTTGAGTCTTTCTTCAAAACTGGAAAGCGTTTGATAATATTCATGATGTACATGCTTGGTTTCCATTTCGGCGACATAAAAAACATGCGAGACGACCACATCGCGCGGATCGCGGAAAATAAAATAAGGAATAAATTTAGGCGAGCATACTTTTTGAACGGCTTCAGCTCTGGCAAATAAATGCGCCGAGGCGATATCATTGGGCTGTAAAGAATCCAGCCAGTTTAGGGCTTGCTGGGGTTCGCGCTTCTTGCCGCTCGCGCCTGCATATTCCGCATAAAATGAATGCAGGCGTTTGGCGTATGGCGCAACATTTGAAAAGCCGAGTAAAATTTGGTCTAGCAGGTGCGTGCCGCTTTTCGGGAAGGAAATGCCAAGTAAAATTGGCAACTGCTTTGTTAATTTGAAACGCGCTTTTTGAAGGCGCTTTTCAGTTTGATATAAGGTAGAACGCAGGATTGATTTTAAGCCCATGCCAATATTTAACCACATTTTGATTGATAAAGAGCGAAATTTTTCTAGTGATAAGGATTGTATCCGCCAATGAAAAAAACCATTTTCAACACCCCGCTCCTTAGTCCGCTTTTGCGTTTTCTCAGCAACACAATTATGCGTTTAGCGGGTTGGCGCGTAGATGGAAATTTACCGAATCTCTCAAAATATGTGTTGATCGGCGCGCCGCATACTTCAAACTGGGATTTCATCCTGTTTCTTGGAATTATTTTCCACCTCAAAGCGGACGTGCGCTACATGGGCAAAGCGGAATTGTTTCGCAACCCATTCGGTTGGTTTTTTTATTATTGCGGCGGCGTGCCAGTGGATCGAAAAAAGTCCACTGGGTTGGTGGAACAAATGGTGGAAGCCTGCAACCAAGCCGATCGGTTTATTTTAACCATCGCGCCTGAAGGCACGCGGCATTATGTGCGCGAATGGAAGACCGGTTTTCACCGAATCGCCAAAGGCGCCAACATACCGATCGTGATGGCGAAAGTGGACGGTTTGAGAAAAACTGTCCGCGTGGGCGAGGTTTTTCACCCCAGCGACAATTTAGATGGAGATATGCGCTCAATTCAAGAATTGTTCAAAGGGTATACAGGTATTAATCCGCGGAAAAAGTACATTCAGTTGAATTAAAAGATTTAACCACAGAGCGCACAAAGAACATGGAGAAACCCTTCTGAAATCTCTCTGTGGACTCTGCGTTCTCTGTGGTGAATGGCTCTTTAGCCCATTCCCTTAGACACTTCCTGAATTAGTCGCTTAATAAAAAACACGCCAGCCAATCTGACTTGCCCAATCAAGGAGTACGCATGGACGATCAACGCCCGCCAGTTTCGGAAAACAAACTATTCAAGTTAATAATAAAAATTCTTTATGGGTTGCAAATCCCCAAACTGCTTTTACATCTCTATCTATTTTCCGCCTCATCGAACAAACGTCTCATCGAAGCGGATATAACCCGCTGGCTGGAAGCCAGATACCCCGAAAGGCTTGAAGACAAACGACCTAGCTGGTTGGAATTGGTTTGGCTCTTATGGCGGCTCAAAGAATATCGCAATCTATTTTATTATCGCATCAAAAGAGAATCCCGCCTCTTCAGCCGGGTTTTATTAGAGCTTGCAAAAGTATTCTGCAAAGAATGCGATACTTTATTCCTTGATATAGACGAGCTAGGCGCAGGGCTTTTTCTTCAGCACGGCTACGCCGCAAATATTGGCGCGCGAAAAATTGGAAAAAATTGCTGGATCAATCAACAAGTTGTGATCGGCTATACCGCCATAGACAAAAAACCCACGCTGGGAGATAACGTTCACGTCGCCACGGGAGCCAGAGTCTTGGGCGATATTGTGATTGGCGATAACGTCGTCATTGGGGCAAATGCAGTGGTCGTGAAGGATGTGCCGCCCAATTGCACGGTGGTGGGCGTTCCGGCGTATATTATCAAGCGGGACGGTAAAAAAGTTAGGGAAGAACTCTAATCTTTCAACAAAAAGTCACCTTGATTCAAAACGCCTTCCACAATCGCTTTCACAGACTCAGACTCGAGCAATTCATCCAACCCAAACGACTTCAACTTCGTTTGGGTAGTTCTCACAGACGGCTCGAGAAAATCTCCAAACGGCAATGACGTTTTATACAACTGATAATACAAAAACCTTCTGGCATTGCGTTTGAATTCAGCGGGGACTTCAATTTTCTCGGCAAGTAAAAACTCTTCCATTTTCTTTTTAACTTCATCTATGGTCTGCGGGAAAAACACGGTGGGATATTGCGTAAACCTCGCCTTGCCCGCGCATAATACAGGCATGCCCATAATCGCCGCTTCCATGCCAATCGTGGAATTGTAGATCATCACAAATTTTGATTTCAAAATCAATTCATACGAACTGAGCGTTTCATTCGGCGCGATATAAATCACATTCGGCAACTCTGCGGCTTGATTAGCCTCAACCCAGCCGCCCACTGTCTCCCTGCTCGCCTTGCGGACTCGTAACTCATCGGGATGAGCGCGAATCACAAACAAAGTTTCAGGATGTTTTCTGATAATTTCTAAAGTCATATCCAGCCAGGCGAACATATCTTCAAAAACCGTATTGGCGTGCGGCTGGCTGGTATCAAAGATGACATTGGTAAAGATAGGCACAATTTGCTTGAAACCACTTGCTTTTTGCAAAAACGCTTGGTCAAGCCCTTTCATCTCCGCCCAGAATTTGATGCCCGCCATGCTAAAATCACCTTGAAAGCGCTTGGCTAAATAATCATCTAGCTTTTTATTTTGTTCAGCGTTCAATTCAAAATCAGCAGGGATATTTATCGGGTAAGCAGTCGCTTCGCCATCTGTAAAAAATGCGGTCGCGGGTTGTAATCCCACCTCATGGGTAATAACGCGAATTCCGCGTTTTTGAGCGATATATTTGGCAGTCGCTTCGGGGAAAAATTGCCCGTTAAACACAATCACGGCGCGCGGATTGGTTTCATCCAAAAATGCTGAAAACTTCCGCGCCACATTCCATGCCGATAAAATATATTCCCTTAATAAGTAACGAGTATTCTCATCATCGTTCAAGTGATGAATTCGTAAAACCCAACGCAGGGCGGGCAGGCATAATTCGCCTAATGGCAATGTCATTGCGAGGGGCGTTCTTCCCTGCACCGAACGCAGGACGGTGTGCCCCGAAGCAATCTCCTGATTAACTGGAGATTGCTTCGCTTCGCTCGCAACGACATATTCAAATTTTGATAATTGCTCAATACCTAAATCTTGAATTTCTTTTTGAAGTTCAACGTCTCTTTCCAAACCAAACCAATTGACTTGCGACCTTTGACCTGTAACTTGTAATTTGTAACCTGTAATCTGCGCTTCAACGCCTGCATACAAACTCCCCGCCTGACTGATACAACTCCTACACGGCATTTCTTTATACGGGTTATCTCGATTTGTCCCCAACACGCATTTGCTCATACCAGAGTTACAAGCAAAATACGCGATAGGGATTCCTTTCAAACGAAACGCCCATGAAGCCAGCAGATGAAATCCGCTGTTCCATGATAAATCATCAATGCCGGTGGAGGCTTTGAAGAAGATCACAGGTTGTCCGCTAGGTTGAGGTTCTTGCTCCGCAACTTGCTTTGCCATGCGGGCAATTTTGAAATTATTGAATCGGCGCACAAGTCCGCGTTTGAGGCGTTGGGTAAAAAAATCTTTCATTTGGCAGGTATTTGAATAATGTCTTTTAAATCATTAGGAATTTCGCCAACATAAGTGATTATCAATCTTTGCCCCGCACGAGTAGCAGCCATATATATTTTGCGGGTATTTTCCAGCATTAGTTTTTCAATTTCATCATCAGATAGCCTTAAACTTTGTTCCATTTCAAATATACGATTTAATCCAACAAGAAATACCACAGGACTTTCCAAACCAGTTCCTGCGTTCAATGTTGTTACCCTTATACAATCACCAGGGATAGTTTCCTTTGGGTCAATTGCGGTTCCTTCACCTAAACGATTATTTAATGACATAATCAATGCTTTCACACCTTCCCATTCAGAATGCAAAATCAATATATTTCGTAATGGCACACCATGATTTTTCAAGGCTTCGATTTCTGCTGTTATCCTTCCGATTTCATCTTGTGTACTTCGCAAAGAAATAAGAATAGGCAATGTGCCGTGAGGCATATTCATCAAATCAGGTTCAATAATATCTTCATCTGCATCATTGTTTTTCACCCGCCGGCGATAAAGCAAAGTTGCAAAATTTAGGATTTCATGCGTTGATCTGTAAGAACGGCGCATATTCTGTGTCTTTCCGCGAGCATCAATCCCTAAGGATTTCCACGAAGTTCCTCTTCCAAGAAATCCTTGAGTTGGATCAGCCACAATAAATAAATGGCTAATTTTTGGTTTTGCAATTTGTCTAACAATATCAAACCAAATAGGAGCAAAAAACTGCGCCTCGTCAATCATTACAAAGTCATATTTTGGCAATTGGATTTTATTTTCACGCAGGAAATTCCACATTCGCCGCGGAACATCCCCCCAATCCATTTTATTTTTCTCAATTAAATGATTTTGGTAATCACTCATTGCATCCCACATAGCAAGACGTTGATCTTGATTTAATCTAAAACCACGACCTTTTCGCTCAGCTTGAAGGTATTTTGATTTGTCCATTGGGATTTGATCCTTGAACCAATCAATTTCACTTAATAAACTATCTATCTGGATGGATGTCTTAGTAAGTTTATTTTCCCAAACAGTTCTTGCAACATGTTCGCGTTCTGATTGTCTAATCGGATTAGTCCATGAGTTTTCTTTTTCAGGCCAATATTGACGGCAGAAACCATTAAATGTTTTCCACGTTATATTCTTTGGCATATCCCCAGTCAATAATTTATATTTTGATTGGATGTCACGAATAAGTGGACGATTGTGAGTAAGAATCAAAAACTTATGGTTGGGAAAAAGAGAGTGTAACAACCTCAAACGATAAAGCAATATTAATGTTTTTCCACTACCAGCCACTCCATTAATAATTCCCAGGTGGAAATCTTTAGAAATTGCCTTTCTATCAGATGGAAGCTCAAGGTCATTTTTCACCGCCGCCTCTTGCAGCGCGTCTAATAAATAACCTTCTAATCCGGCAGAGTGGCGCCCAATATCCGTTGGGCGCACTGTTAATTCCTTTGGAATAACAACTTCTGGCGTGAAAGCATAACGTAATTGTTCAAGCATAGTTGCCGTTAAACTTTCGCCATTGAACAATTCTTCCAATTGTTGGGTGGCGCCTGTTTGAATCATTTCCTGCCCAATCCAATGAAGCTGTCTTATGCTTTCATCACGACTATCCCTCTCTAATTTTTTAGAGTGAATATTTGGAAATACGACAACTGTAACAATCCTATCTTTTATTAACATTGGAAATTTATTTTTAAATGATTCCAAGACAAGGTTTTCTTCTTCCCCCAAAGGTTTTGCTTCGCCTAAAAGGAGCATCTGAGCCGAAGATTGAGTTAATTTTGCGACCATACTAACTTTGACAAGAATAACTTGATTATTCTTATTCAAAATCATAAAATCAGGCGCTTCCTTTTCCCAAGGCGTTAAATGATGCCATACTATATAGCTTTCAGGGAGAGATTTCAAGAAGCGATAAACTTTCAGGATTTCTGATGGTGCACTACTTAATGGTGTTGATGGGATGATTTGCGCCATGTTATATCTTGATTGTTAGACAATTTTCTAGCAGACTTCGTAATAATTTCACCCAATTTTGATGATTGGCATCAGCAGGTTCGGCTTCAAGGACTACACTTGAACCTACAATAATTAGTTTTGTACGAGGGCGGGTAATAGCAACATTTAGGCGTTGTGGTTGAAAGAAAAACTCAGCTATCTGACTGGCAAAGCCTGTTGATGAAGTTGTAAGTGAAACTAACACAGCCTCGCGTTCTTGCCCCTGCATACGTTCAACAGTATCTACTACAATTTCACGCACAACCTCTTCATTCGATAAAACCTGACGAAGAAGGCTACGAATCACACGCCCTTGAGCTCGATAAGGTACAACAACTCCAATCTCCAATGCAGGTACTTTTGCATGGAGCAAGGCTTCAATCAATTCAACCACAATATCTGCCTCCTTTCGGCTTCGATTGGTATTACCTCGGTGTTGTAAATCTAGGAAAATCGCAGGAAATTCAGGGTCTAATACATGGTCCCAAACTCCATTTGTTTCACTTAAATTTAAACGCCGATTGGCTGTATTTTCATCAGGGATAAGTAAATTATTATAAAATTCACGACTTGGCCAGTAAGAAAGTACGTCATTCATTCTATATGTTGTGGTTAACATTGTCTCCGCGCCACGACCTGATAAATATCCAAATATGGATGTATTCCACATACCCTCACTCTTAAGTGATGTGACTGGCGGAAGTTGATGCTCATCTCCAATGAAGATATATTTTTTGCCTGCTAACATGCCCATGATGGCTAGCGGAAGAGTTACTTGTGATGCTTCATCAAATATGACAACATCAAATTCAACCCCGGAAAGGCGGTTACTTCTGAGGGCAAATGGCGTTGCGCCAACTGCATACCCACCAAGTAAATCTCCAAATCCCGAATTAACAAAATTTTCATAATTCCTTACTCGCAGATCAGCGGTTCGAGATTCAACTCCTATCTTGCATACTGGCAATGCTGAGTCTATTTCGTAAACTTTATTAAGAGCATTATTAATTGCGCGATGTGTAAGAGCAGTCACTAACACCCGCTGTCCATCTGCAACTAATAAACGAACCAGATTAGCCAAAACAAAGGTTTTTCCAGTCCCCGGGGGGCCTTGAATCAAATGATATAAATCCGTCGCATAGGCTTGCGCAACCGCTTCATTTTGTGATGGATTCAACCCCATTTGTATAATTTCCTTTTGTATTCGTTCGTAACGAGCTAAGTTCAACTGAGGGATTCTATCCCCATGAAGCATAGGCAGTATAGTTTCACGTCCCTTAATGGTATCAGCCACTTCATCGAGAGCATCTAAATGAAAACGGCGTAAATCCATCATACTCTCATCAGCAATCCAGCCTTCGACATTCTGTTGTAGAAAGAAAGGATTCCCTCCCTGCAAGCTAACTTCCAACAATGTCTCATCATCATATTCAACTAAAACTTGCATTGATTCGATTCCGATAGGGTTTCCTCGATGTAGCACTAAGAAATCGCCTTCACGAAACCTAGATTCATTAACTTGGCAACTCAATCTAATAGTTTGATTGATACTATTCTCAACCTTCAAGCCTTCAATTGCATAACCTCGCGCAACTCGTTCGCCTAATGGAAGAGCCCATTGCCTTTCTAGATTCGCATGTTGTGTAGCGAATTCGCTATTAATAAAATCTCGAAGTCGCTGAAGTAAGCTTTGATAGTTTGTCATGTCTATCGAAAAATATCTCCATAGTTTATTTTTTTACAAGTAAAACATATTATATTATTCTTATCTGTCGATTTACGCCTGAATCGCCAATTGACTTAACTTTTCATAATACGGCTTACATTCTTCCAACAATGGCTGTAACGATTCCGGAAACGGCTCAGTTTTTCGCACATACTTACCAAAGCCCGTTGATTCATGCACAGATTTATACCAATACTTTGCCCACGAGCCATCTTCCGCTCTTGCGCCCGCATTCCAACTCAACATCGCTTCTTGAAAGTCAATGCCTATGCGTTCGCATAATTCCTTCAAAACTTTTTTCGGGTTTAACAAAATTTGTTTCGCATCCAACACGGGCGGGATTTGCCCAATGGATTGTAAATATTCTAACAACTCAATATGTTGCTTATAACCCACGTCTTGCAAGGTTGGCTTCTCCACATTCACCGCATAACTCGGCAACATATCAAACGGGTCGCGAGTCAAAAGGACGTTCACTGTATCTGCAAGAAAACCCAACTCCAAGTTAAATAAATGATGCGTCATGTGTTTGAAGAATCCCACAGGCTTCGCGTCAAATCCCAAAATTAAATCACGCACAACTTTCTCGCCGTCATTTTCCATTTCTGCGATCACTTCATCTGCGCCCGGGTGATATGCGCGCGCAGGCGTTTTAGAAAGATAATGCGCGTACAACGGTTCGTCAAAAACGGCGCAATCATTGCGTTGCGCGAACGAATACATCAACGCAGTGGATATATTGCGCGGACCGCTCCACAAACAAATTTTCTTGGATGACATGCTACGCCTCTTTCTCAGCCGCTACTGCTCGCTGTACCTCAGCCTCATACCACGCTGACAGTTTTTCCGTCAGCGTTCCAGATCTTCCAGCGCCGATGATTCTTCCGTCAATTTTAGTGACGGGGGTCAAACCGCCAAACGTGCCTGTGACAAACGCTTCATCTGCGCCATACACATCAAATAACGAAAAGTTTTTCTGATAACAAGGAATATCATGATCTTTCGCAACCTTGATAACTTTGGCGCGTGTGATTCCGTTCATGCAATATTGCCCAGTGGATGTCCACACTTCGTTATTTTTGACCATAAAAAAATTGGTGGCATTGCAGGTCGCCACAAAGCCATGAATATCCAACATCAGCGCTTCATCCGCGCCCGCTTCAATCGCTTGGACTAACGCCATCACTTCATGTAATTTGCTATGACAATTCAAGCGTGGGTCGAGATAATCAGGCGAGCCGCGTCGAATAGTACTGGTAAATAAAGTTACGCCTTTATTACGAGACTCAGGGCTGGCTTGTTTATATTCGGGAATAATCACCAAATTGGGACCTGTGAGAACCAAACGCGGGTCTTGTGAAGGAGTTTTTTTCGTTCCGCGAGTGACCATAAAACGAACATGCACGCCATCGTGCATATTATTAGCTTTGAGCGTTTGCCAAATTTTATCGGTCAACTCTTGGCGAGTCATTTTCAAATCCATGCCTACAGTTGCCGCCGCTTGCCATAAACGATTGAGATGCTCATCGAGAAAGACTAAAACGCCGTCATGTAAACGCAATGCTTCCCAAATTCCATCGCCCACTAAATAGCCGCTATCAAAGACTGAAATTTTGGCTTCGTTGCGCGGGAATAATTCACCGTTCACATAAATTAATATTTTTTCATTTCGGTCATCTTCAACTGCGTTATGCGTTCCGTGAACGGGCATGGGGTTCTCCTATCAGACCTCCGAGTTCTTAAAGAACTCGGAGGTCTATTGCTTACCAACCATTATCTTTCTCATAACCTAATCTCACTAGCAAATCCCCCGCCACGTCTTTGAAGAGCTTCTTATGTTCTTCGGTGAAGTATTTTTTCCAGCTTCCTGTGGCGCCAGCGCGAAAAGTGTGGCTTTTCTTAGGCTGAATGGCTTCAATCAAAATCGCCAAGCTTTTCTCGCGCGGGGTTGGAATCTGATAGCCAGTTTTCTCTACTTCATCCAGCATTTTATTCAAGGTAGCGTCGCGATTATTGATCAAATCTTCAAAGCGCAGGCACATGGCATTTTTTTGTGCGAGCCACCCAAAAACGCCTTCGTATCTTTGCTTGACGGAAACCATTTTCAAACCGTCTCGGTCAATGCCGGTGATGGCAACTTTGAGTCTCTCGTTGAAATCGGGCAATGAGTTATAAAAATCGTGCATCCCATGTTCTTCGTGCATATCGGTCGCGAAGAAGACTTGGGAGATCAGCAAATCTCTCGGGTCACGATAAATGAAATAGGTCACGCGCCCAGCCTGAGTTAAGAAAGCGGCGTTTTCTGCGGTCGCATCCACATAGCCCCAGCCGATGATTCCGCGGGGAATTCTTTTCAAATCCCGCAAGATTTCCGCTTGGGTTCTACGCCTGCCATTTTTTTCAATCGTGCGGATGGGTTCCGCCTCCACATATTGATAGGGCATGATCTGCGTAAAGCCGCCGAGGATTTGGGAGAGCAAATGTGAGCCGCTTTTCGGTTTTGAGTTTCCAAAAATGGGCGGCGCCACATGAAAAGAAAACCGCTTCCATCTGATGATGGCTTGAGCAGTTTTGGCATACGGACGGATAGCGCTGCGAATATTTTTTAATACCATAAACATTTTGAACCGCGAAATTCGCGAAAAACGCAAAGATAAAATTATTTTCTTTGCGACCTTTGCGCTCTTCGCGGTTAATTGATTTTATTCGTTAACGACCCTGCGTAATTTCTTCATTGGGCCCTTTTCAGATTCGTAAACTTTTTTCACGCCATCGCCTAACGAGGCTTCCGTGACGCGAATGTATTTAACTAACTTCTCAAAACCGCCGGGTTCCACGCTGGCGGCTTGATCGCTCCCCCACATGGCGCGATCTAAAGTGACGTGGCGTTCAATCGAGGTTGCGCCTAAGGCAATCGCCACAGCAGACGGCACAAGCCCGACTTCGTGACCAGAATAACCGATGGGGTTGTTCGGGAATTCTTTACGCAGAGTTTGGATCATGTTGAGATTCAATTCTTCCGGCTCGCAGGGATAGGTGCTGGTGCAGTGCATGATGACTAAATTATCTTCGCCAACAGCATTCACGCCCTTATGAATTTGCTCCATCGTGGACATGCCCGTGGAAATAATCACCGGCTTGCCGGTTTTGCGAACATACTTTAATAAGTTATAGTCGGTCAAAGATGCGGATGGAACTTTGTAGGCGGGCGTTTCAAATTTCTCCATGAAATCAACGGAGGGTTCATCCCACACGGAGACCATCCAATCAATTTTCTTTTCTTTGCAATATTTATCAATTTCACGATATTGTTCTTCGTTGAATTCAACTTTGTAACGATAATCTAAATAAGTGATGTAGCCCCAGGGCGTTTCGCGCATTTGTTTTTGTTGATCGGGCGGGGTGCAAACTTCGGGCGTGCGTTTTTGAAATTTGACCGCATCTGCGCCAGCGTGCGCGGCGGCGTCAATAATTTTCTTTGCGATATCTAAATCGCCGTTATGATTGATGCCCACTTCGGCGATAATATAAGCGGCGTGACCGTCGCCCAGCATTCGATTTCCAAATTTTATTTCTCGAGCCATTTTTTCTCCTTGAATTTACGATATTAGATAATTAGATAATCGGATAAGAGCCAACAACTATTTTCTATTCTCTATTCTATTCAACACCATTTCACACAATTCTCTAATCGCCCCATGCCCGCCATTTTTCGTTAAGACAAAATCTGCGGCGCGGATCACTTCTGGGTAAGCGTCGGCTACGGCTACACACCAACCTGCAATTTCAAAACAGGGCAGGTCGTTCAAATCATTACCCACATAGACGACATTTTCCGCTTTGATATTTTTCTGTGCCAACACTTCGCGCAACGCCTGACCTTTTGCCTGCATTCCAACTCCGTGTAGCGCTTCCACGCCCATCTTTTTCGCGCGGGCTTGCACAACAGGGTTGGGTTCGGATGAAAGAATCATGAAGTCAATGCCTTTTTCTTTCAAGGTTTTGATGTGCATACTATCACTGCGCGAAGCTAGGACCGCTTCTTTTCCGTCTTGATCGGTGATGACGGAATTATCAGTCACGACGCCGTCAAAATCACAGACAATTAGTTTGATCGTTTCAGGCATCGTTCTGCGCGGCGCGCGCGGAGAGACAACTTCTAAACCGCTGTAAATCACAGCTTCGTATTTTGCCCAGTCAGCAAGCGTATCAATATCCACAGTGTATTTTGAGTCAATCACCAGCGGATAAATCACATCGCCGGTCAGCGATTTTTTTTGTGAAATTGTCGCAGTGCGGATCACGTCAATGTGGCCAGTTTGCCAATAGACCGGCGGAAGAATCTGACGGGGCGCATTATACGGTTCTTTGATTCCATCTACGGTTAACAATGGATTCAAAGGTTTATCTTCGCCGTTGAAACGCCACATCTTGAATGGGTTCTGCCCCGCTACCACCACGCCGCGCACACAGTCGGCGTCTGGATGATTCTGTAAAATGCGAATCGCGTCGTCAATCATTCCAGCAGGGCGAAATGGCGAAGTTGGGCGAAGTTGAATCAGTACATCCGGACGATAGCCTTCGACTTCTTCCAACCATTTCAAAGCATGTTCAAAAACCGGCAAATCTGTCGTTTTATCCTGAGCGAATTCCGCGGGGCGCAGAAAGGGGGTTTCTGCTCCATACTGATTGGCGACTTCAGCGATCTCGGCATCATCGGTCGAGACGATAACGCGAGTCGTCAGCGCGGATTGCTTCGCCGCGGCAATGCTCCATGCGATCAGCGGATACCCGGCAAAACTGCGGATATTTTTACGCGGAATGCCTTTAGAACCGCCACGAGCAGGGATGAGTGCGAGAATTTCTGTCATTAGAAAAAAAGTAATCAGTTATCAGCGGGTCAGTGTTCAGCGAGTGATGTTACTGATTACTGAACGCTGATTACTGTTCACTGGAATCACCACGCCGTCCAGCCGCCATCTACGATTAAATTATTTCCCGTCATATAGGATGAAGCGTCCGAAGCGAGGAACAATAACGCGCCGTTCATTTCATCTTTCTTTGCCATTCTACCTAAAATCGTTTTCGCAGAATAGTTTTTGACAAAATATTCTTCGTGGTTATTGTACACGCCGCCCGGCGTTAAAGCGTTCACGCGAATTTCAGTTTCAGCATAATACGCGGCGAGATATTTGGTAAAGCCCAGCACGCCCGCTTTAGTGACCGTGTAATAAACCGGTTTATAAGCCACGCGCTCGCCGTTCTTGATATAGAGCTTTTGATCGGGTCCGTTCAAACCATAAGTGGAGCAAATATTGATAATGCTCCCTTTTTTATTTTTCAACATTTGTTTAACGCAGGCTTGCGTCACCAAAAAAGCGCCGGTCAAGTTGACGTTCAAAGCCGCGTTCCAATCTGTCAGCGGATAATCTTCAAACGCGCCCGGGGCGATGCCTTTTTCCGCGGCAGTTGGGTCAAACTTGGGGTCTAATGCCGCCGAGTTGACTAGCACATCCAATCTGCCAAAAGTTGAAATAACCTTTTCAACCAGCGCATTCACGGATTCGGGTTGGGTGATATCGGCGGCAATGCCTAGAGCGTTGTATCCGCTTTTCGTGAGCGTATCCGCTATCCCTTGCGAAGCTGAGGCGTTCAAATCCACTACGGCAACCGCCGCGCCCGCTTCGGCTAACGTCCTGCAAAATTCTGCGCCGATCAATCCCACGCCGCCAGTCACGATTGCGACTTTATCTTTCAAAGAGAATTTTTCAAATATGGTCATGCCAACCTTTATGGGTACGCAGTATAAATTGTATCGTCTTGTTTGTCGAATGCCAGATACAGCCCCGCGCCAAGCGTTTGATAAAGACGCTGTGTCTGCTCGTCTTTGCCGATATCAAACAAGGCGAGGACGGCTTTGCCGGATAACACATCCGCTTGTAATGTGGCGAGACCTTCTTCAAAGCCGCCTCGGGCTTGACCTGTAACCGGGTCCACCAAATCGGGCAGGACATACGCCCCGCGCTGGGTGTAAAGATAAACCGGCGCGGCTTCGTTGGTATAAATACGCACATCCTCCGGCAGGTTGCGTAGAAATTTCATAGCTTCTGAATCATACCATTGGAAAGAAGCGTAACCTTGCCCGCCTTTGTGCAGTTGAGCGGTTAGATTAAACGCGCCATACGTTGAGAAAGCAATGAGGATCAAGTAGCACAGGCTGGAAAGTAGTTTCTGTTTTGATTGAAGTTGAGCTAAAAAATAGATCGTGAGGATTAGAGCGCTGACGAAAATGGGCGCGAGAATCCGCAATTGGAATTTGGTGCTGGCGTCAAACAAGAGCATGGATGAAACGATCGAAGCCAGATAACCAAAAATATACAGCGCAGAAATAAAGGATAGAATTTCGGGCGTTTTTGTATGGGGCTTGAAAAATTTCGTCAAGCCTTTTTGAAGCAACCAGATCAACAAGCCGGCGCCAACCAACCAGACGATCACAGCGAATAAATTTGGGATTTTGACCAACGCGCGGCGCCAGGCTTCAACCGGCATGAGAAAGAGAGAGAGGTTGTAAATTCCGGTTTGGATGTTTTCTAGCGTGAGGGGATGATAACTCAGCGTGCGATTGGTGGCGTTGTGCGCCACCAACTGATTACGCAAACTCCAGCCCAACGCAAAGGGGAGAAAACTTCCAACGAAAAGCGCAGAGCGCGCAAGGCGGTCGCGCCAGTTTTCTCTCAGCAGAAATAAGCTCGCCAAACAAGTGGCGAATAACGCCAAGCCGGCATAGCGCGTGAGATACGCTAACCCAACCAAAGCGCCGGTAACGATCAGCCAGCGTTTTTGTTTGCGTTGAAAATAGAAATCAAAAACGAGGAATGCGATCAGCGTGAGAAAGATATAAAGCGGCTCGCTCATGGCGGTGGCATGTACGCGCACTAACGAGTAATTGACCAAGAACAAGAACGCCAAAGCCGCGCCCGCAATTTGGGATTTGGTCATCCGCCAGCCGATTACGCCCAGCAGAAAAATATTTGCGCCGAACAATACGGCGTTGAGGAAGCGCGCGCCGCGCAACGGGTCCAGCCCGCTGATGCCGATCAGCGCCAAGAGCGCCGAAAAAAATGGCGGGAAGTGAGTGACGGGACCATTGGAGGCGAGCCACGCTTCGCGATAGCCTTGTCCGCTGAGGATGCTCCGCGCTCCGGCAATATAGGCGATTGAATCGTCAGAGAGAATCAGCCCTTGCGGCGTGGCGTAAAGGATGAGAAAAATGCCGGAGAGGGCAAGCAGGCTAAAGGTTAGAAAAGCGGCGGTTTGGGGTTTGGTCATACAAAAAATTCTCGTCATTGCGAGTCGCGTCTTGCTCTGCGCGGCGAAGCAATTCCATGATTGAGTTGGAGATTGCTTCGGGTTTATCCTCGCAATGACGGATATTATTTTTTACTTCAAAGGCAAAACGAAGCCTTGTTCTTCCAGATACTTCATAATTTCGCGGGCGTTATCTTCGGGCGTGGCGCCAAAACCTTTGAGCGC
>JADLCG010000013.1 GCA_020847355.1 Anaerolineales bacterium
AAAATCGTTTGAGGCGGTTAAGGCATTCGCCCGCCTTACGCAAGATGACGCAAGAGACTGAATTGAACGCGGGCGATTTTATTTACCCGTTATTTGTGCGGCATGGCGAGGGACTGCGTTTGGAAGTCAAGTCCATGCCTGATGTGTTTCAATTCTCAATAGACCAACTTGCTGAAGAAGCCAAAGAAATTTTCAGCTTGGGGATTCCGTCTGTAATGCTGTTCGGTATCCCCGCGGAAAAAGATGCGCTGGGTAGTGAAAATTTCTCGCCAAACGGAATCGTTCATCAAGCGATTCGAGAAATCAAATCTGCTGTGCCTGAGTTGATTGTGATGGTTGATCTGTGCATGTGCGAATATACGGGTCATGGTCATTGTGGAGTTATTAACGCGAAAGATAGCCCGCAGTACAACGCCAATGTCCCTGATGGATATGTGTTGAACGACCCTACGCTAGAGATACTACAACGCGCGGCTGTTTCGTATGCCCAAGCGGGCGCGGACGTGATTGCTCCCAGCGGAATGATTGACGGTATGGTTGGCGCGATCCGCTCCGCTTTGGATGGCGCTGGCTTTGAGCATCTTCCGATTCTCTCTTATTCGGTGAAATATGCTTCCTCGTTTTATGGACCGTTCCGCGATGCGGCAGAATCTCCGCCCGCGTTTGGCGACCGCCGCACGCATCAAATGAATCCCGCCAATGTGCACGAGGCTTTGCGAGAAGTTGAACTCGATGTCGCTGAAGGCGCGGATATGTTGATGGTCAAGCCTGCCTTGCCGTATCTGGATGTTTTGCATCGCGTACATACGGCTCACCCCGAATTGCCTTTGGTGGCGTATAACGTCAGCGGGGAGTATGCCATGATTAAAGCGGCGTCTATCAATGGCTGGCTGGATGAGAAATCTGTCGTCTTGGAAGCGTTGACGGGAATCAAAAGGGCGGGAGCGGATTTGATCATCACCTACCATGCAAAGGATGCGGCGAGGTGGTTGAAGGGGTGAGGTAGCTCCGCTCTGTATATCCAGAGACTTATCTGTGAGATACTATTGTCTATAACGATGTGCAGAAGTGTGATTGCTGTATATAATAACGAGGCGAATAGACTGGATGAAAGCGGATTATTAAATACCCCGCCTGAATTTGAGCGCGCGCTTTCTGGTTATATACGAACAATTGTTTAGAGCTTAATCATAGGAGCGTGATTTGTGATTAAACGCGAGAAGATTTTTATAATCTCTTGGCTTATAGTCTTCACCCTAGCCTGTAATATTGGGATGGCTACGCCTTTGCCTGCAGACTCCGGCTTGTTGGCTACGCTTTCCGCTTCCACGCCGCAAACGGATTTCACGCCTTCTTATTTTCAGGCTACGCTTGTCCCTAGCGCTACTTCTCAATTTGATTTTCCAACGGGCGCGCCCACATTGACTGTGCCAACTTCCGTTACGGCGGAGACCGACCCGCCGCTCGGAAAGATTGTTTATACCTGTCAAATTTATAAAGTGCAGGCGAGTAATCAAATCTGCATGATCAATGCGGACGGTACGGGCTTTCGCCGCCTGACAACTGACGATAATCGTCAGCATTATTACGCTTCGCTTGCGCCGGACGGCAAGAGCGTTCTCTATTCTGCGTTTCGTGAAAAAAATATTTACGAAATTTACGAAATGAATTTAGATTCTGGCGCGATCAAGCAGCTGACCAACAAGATCGGAGTGGCTAACGCGCCGGAAGTTTCGCCAAACGGGGAGTTCATCGTTTTTATGCGCTGGACGATTCATTCCAACCGCAACTTGATTTATTTGATGGATCGAGACGGCGGGAATCAAGGTAATATTCCGCGCGCAGAAGGCTGGGACCCAACTTGGTCGCCGGATGGAAAATATATTTTATTCGCTTCAAATTTAGATGGCGGCGCGACTCAGCTTTACACGATTCGCACTGACGGCAAGGAATTGCATAAGATTACGAATTTGCCCGCCATTCGCGGACGAAGCGATTGGTCGCCAGACGGACAATTTATTGTCACGTATTCCGGCGAGGCGTGGAAGCGTGAAGTTTATATTCTGAATGCGGACGGGACGAACGCGCGCGTGTTAACCCCGGCGGGCGGCAATTCTCAAGGTCCGTCTATCTCGCCGGATGGCAAGTGGGTGGTCTTCACGGCTTATTTTGATCATCCTAATGACGAGCATGGTTGCGAGATTTATATCATCCGCACGAACGGCACGGATTTACGACGCTTGACCAATAATGATTATTGCGATTATCAGCCGCGCTGGGGACCGTAACGGCGTGGCGTATGTTTGAGAAAACAGAACCCGGCTTCGGCGTGGAAGGCGGCGCTTAAGCGTCAACTAGCTTTCAGGTCTTTCAAATTTAATTGATAGTTCACGCGGCCATTAAATTCATTAGTCTCATAGGTGAATAAAATATCTACGCGTTTGGGCATTTGCTTAGCCCACTCGCCAAGTTTGAAGCCGATGCAATCGTGGGCGTATTGGCTTTCATCTTCGACGATCATTTTCAAATGTTTACCTTCGGCGCCCACTGTGCGAAAACTTTTGACTTTTACGTTGCGGGCGATAAAGACGGCGTCGCGGTTTCCATAACCGGTTGGTTCTAAGTAACTTAGGATTTTGATCAACTCTGAACGCATTTGCGTAAGCGAAACTTCTGCGTCAGCCATGAGGGTGGGGCGTAAATCCTGCTCGCTCAATTTTTGCTTGGCGATGTTTTTTAAGCGCGCGACAAATTCATCCAAGTTTTGATTGGCGACTGTAAAACCTGCGGCGGCGGCGTGACCGCCATGGCGAATCAATAAATCCGCGCATTCGTCTAAGGCATTGGTGATGTGAAATTCTGGGATGGAACGACAAGAGCCGCGCGTCTCTTCTGCGCCTCGGGCGGCTACTACGGAAGGGAGATAATACTTCTCTGTGAGTCGGGAGGCGGCTAA
>JADLCG010000014.1 GCA_020847355.1 Anaerolineales bacterium
GATCGTCAATTTTGCAATCGGCGCGCTTTTCAGCGTTTATATTCCGCAACCGCAACAAACTGAAGAGGGGCGTCGGGCGCAGAGTCGCAAAGGCGAGTTGAGTTTTAGTGTCTTGGCGACCTTGTATTAAAGCTCTTGACCTTCCAATAGTCTAAGGCTTTTATCGCAAAGGCGAGCTAAAACTTAGCGTCTTAGCGACCTTGCGTTAAGGCTCTTGGATAATCTGTTGTGTGGTTTGATTACGAAGTCAGTTTATAATACCCTCATCTCAACCAAGGAGAAAGAATGACCGGATTATCTGAATCCAAAGAGAGAAGAGTATTTAACAATGTGCTTGGGGCGATGGGCAATACCCCATTGGTGAAATTGGAACGAATCGGCAAAGATTTGCCCGTTCCGCTATATGCAAAATTAGAGTTTATGAATCCAGGCGGCTCGGTCAAAGATCGAGTAGGGGCGTACATCATCGAGCAGGCTGAAAAACGAGGCGAGCTAAAACCAGGCGGAACGATTGTCGAAGCGACATCCGGCAACACCGGCGTAGGTCTGGCGATTGCGGCGGCGCTCAAGGGCTATAAAACTATCTTCGTCATGCCCGATAAAATGAGCAACGAAAAAATCCTCCTGCTTCGCGCTTATGGGGCGAAGGTCATCATCACGCCTACTGCCGTTGCGCCGGAGGATCCGCGCTCTTATTATGAAGTCGCAAAGAAATTTGCGCGTGAAATTCCCAACGCCATTTTAGCGAATCAATATCACAACCCCGATAACCCAAAAACGCACGAGTTGAGTACCGGCCCGGAGTTGTGGGAGCAGACGGAAGGCCGCGTGACCGATGTGATCATCGGCATGGGTACTGGCGGAACGATCTCTGGCGTGGGCAGGTATCTCAAATCTAAAAATCCGCAAATCAAAATTGTGGGCGTAGATATTGAAGGCTCGATCCTGACTGAAATTTGGCAGAACAAAGGCAAAATTCCAGCGGGCGCGTATCCTAAAACATATAAGGTTGAAGGCATTGGCGAAGATTTTTTACCATCCGCAACGGATATTACGGTGGTGGATGCGATTGAACGCGCCGGAGACCGCGAGTCATTTTTATGGGCGCGTCAATTGGTCAAGCAGGAAGGGATTTTTGCCGGCGGCTCTTCTGGCTCGGCAATTGCCGGAGCGCTCAAGTATTGCCGTAAATTAAGCGGCGAGCGTTTACCGATTGTGATTTTGCCCGATAGCGGCTCGCGTTATCTTTCCAAGTTTTATGACGACAAATGGATGCGCGAGTTTGGCTTCCTCACTACGGAATTTGGCGAAACGGCGCTCGGCGATTTATGGTTTGCCAAGCCGAATAAAATTTTATACACCGCAGTCATTGGCGATTCGATTCGCAAAGTCGTTACCGTCATGCACCAAAACGCGATCTCGCAAATGCCGGTAGTTGGGGCAGATGGCGCGTTGGTCGGGCTGATCGAAGAAGTAGATTTGCTCAATCACATGCTCGAAAAACACGACCATAGTAATGAAGAGCCAATTGATGCGCTCGTTCAAAACGCTGGCGCGGTCTTCCCGTCAGAAACGCCGCTCGAGGAAGCCATGTCCTCGCTCACGGCTGGTTACGCTTTGATCATCGCCGAGCATAGCCGGCCAGTTGGCATTCTCACAAAAATTGACGTGCTGGATTATGTAGCCGGCAAAATCTAAGTTACCGGTCAGCCTAAATTTTCTCTAATCGTTTTTTCTGGCGCGTGGCAGTACAATCAGCGGGCGGCATAATCCGTCCGCTGATTATTTAAGGAGCAAAATGATTCGTCCGTATCGTGAAACAGATTTTGAAACCGTCACCCAATTTTGGTTTGACGCGATGAACGTCGCCATGCCCGGGCTAAACCAGCGCTTGGGTCACACGCTCGCAGACGCGCGTGAATTTTTTCAGCGGGTGATTCTTGCTGAAGATCAATTATTCGTTTATGAATTCGACGGGCTGGCGGTTGGTTATTTGGGCATACATGGCGAATTTATAGATCGCCTCTATGTGCACCCCATGTATCATCGCCGCGGCATTGGGCAAGCTCTGCTGGATTATGCGCGGACTTTATCCCCGAAACATCTTTGGCTTTACACGCATCAAGCCAATAAAAATGCGCGCGCCTTTTATGAAAAGAACGGTTTCAGCGCCGAAGGCTTTGGCATGAGTCCGCCGCCCGAATCTGAACCGGATGTTGAATATCATTGGCGGAAATAATGCGCCCCACTTATCTCGAAGTCAACCTCGCGCAATTAAAAAGCAATCATGAAAATATCCGCAAGCAGGTTGCGCCCGCAAAAGTTTTAGTAGTCCTCAAAGCCAATGCTTATGGTCACGGCGTGGATGGCGTTGCGCCGTTCATCGCGCCGTTTGCGGATTATATCGGCGTGGCTTTGGTAGAAGAAGCGCTTCACCTGCGTAAGTTAGGAATCGCGACTCCGATTTTGGTGATGGGCGGGACTCTGCCCGAACAATTGCCCGATTTCTGCGAGCATGATTTAACCCTCGCCGCCTCATCGCTGGACCTGTTAACTGCCGCTGAACAAATAGCAGAATCCACTTCCCGGCGAATCAAAGTGCATCTGAAGATTGATACCGGCATGGAGCGCATCGGCGTTCACGAATATGAAGCTGAAGCTTTCATTGAAAAATCTTTGGCTTGCCGGCATTTAGAAGTGGAAGGCATCTTCACGCATTTCGCTAATTCAGAAACTCCCGCGGAAAATTTGCGCGCTGGGCAGGTTTCCGCCCAAGCGCAATTAGAGCGCTTTGAAGAAGTATTATCTATTTATCGAAAACGCAGTGCGCCAACCCCGCCGATTAAACACACGGCGAATTCTGGCGCCACTTTATTGCTTCCGCAAAGTTATTATGATCTGGTGCGCCCCGGCGTTTTATTTTATGGCGTTTATCCCGCGCGTGACGTTGAGAAGACGATTGAAGTTAAACCGGCGCTCACTTGGAGATCAAAAGTTTCATATAGCAAGATCGCCCAGCCCGGGCGGGGAGTCAGCTATGGGTCGTTGTGGCAGGCAGAGGGGAGTCCGCGGCGCGTGGCGACCATCCCCTGCGGCTATGCGGACGGTTACTTCCGGCGCATGTCCAATCAAGGTCGAGTCTTGATCAACGGAAAAGCATATCCGCAAGTTGGCCGAATCTGCATGGATCAATTCATGGTCAATGTGGGCGCTGACGATGTGAAAGTGGGGGATGAGGCGATTTTACTTGGCAATGGAATTACGGTTGAAGAACTGGCGGATTGGACTGGCACGAATGAGTACGAAGTGATGACCAACATCAGCGCGCGCGTCCCGCGTGTTTATGTGCGGTAAAGTACCGCGTGTTGGGAGTGTCTAAAAGAATGGGCAAAGAGCCTTTCGCCACCGAGAACACAGAGTCCGCAGAAATTTATAAAGGATTTCTTCGCGCTCTTTGCGAGCTTTGCGGTTAAATCTTTTAAAAGCCCATAGAATTAGACACTCCCCACATGTTCATTCGTGCGGTAAAGCGCCGCGTGTTCCTGCGGTAAAGTACCGCATGTTCTTGCGGTAAAATTGACCGATTATTTTATTTGAGGTGTGCGTTGAATCAGAAAGTGAAAGATTATTTAATTTTGTTTGGCGTAGCGGGCGCGTTGATCGCGCTTGATCAGTGGACGAAATGGCTGGTGCGCGAGAACATTGAATTTGGCGGGCAGTGGTTGCCGGACGGTTTGACTTGGCTGTATCCATACGCGCGGATTGTGCATTGGTATAACAGCGGCGCCGCTTTTGGCATGTTTCAAAATGGCAATTTGGTTTTTACCGTTTTAGCGTTCGTGGTCATTGGCGCGATCGTTTATTACTTCCCGCGCGTCGAAGCCGAAGACTGGACCTTGAAAGTTGCGATGGGCTTGCAGTTGGCTGGAGCCGCCGGAAATTTGATTGACCGTTTATTGAGCGGTAAAGTCACTGATTTTATTTCAATCAGCGTTTTCCCCGTTTTCAATATAGCGGACGCTTCAATTTCAATTGGCGTGGCTGTGCTTTTGTTGGGCGTTTGGCTCAAAGAGCGGCAGGAAAAAGCGCAAGCGGCGTTGGCGGCGCAGGCGCAAGCAACTGTAGAAGATAAACCATGATGAAAGCTCTTTTCAAAAGATATCTGCCTTTATTTTTAACTGTTGGCATTGTCGTGCTGTTAGATCAATGGACCAAATGGCTGGTACGTTCAAATATCCCGCTCAATGGTTCGTGGCTTCCGGATTCGTTAAGCTGGCTTTCCCCGTATGCGCGGCTGACTTTTATCTACAATACAGGCGCGGCGTTCGGTCTGCTTCAGAATGGAAGCGTTCTTTTTACGCTGGTCGCGCTTTTAGTCGCCGGCGCGGTTTTATATTTCTACCGTCAAATTGCGGAGGACGATAAAATTTTGCGCCTTGCCGCCGGCTTGTATTTGGCGGGCGCGCTCGGAAATTTGGTTGATCGGTTAACCGTCGGTCAAGTGACCGATTTTATTTCTGTCGGCAAGTTTTATATTTTCAATGTGGCGGATGCGAGCATCAACGTCGGCGTTTTTCTTTTGGCTTTAGGTTATTGGCTGAGCGAAAGAAAAAAAACGAACGCGCCGGTAGATGAAGCCCTTTCAACTGATGGGAATACGATATGAACGAACGCGTTGAAAAGTTTACTTACTCCGGCGAGCAAGCCGAACGCTTGGATAAATTTCTCGTTACGCGCTTGCCCGAGTTTTCCCGCGCGCGTTTGCAAGGGCTGATTGAAGAAGGTTTCGTTTTAATTAATAATATTCCCGCTAAAAAATCCGGGCAGAGCATTGAAAGCGGCGCAGAGATTGAAGTTCGTATCCCGCCGCCGGCTCCCAGCGGTTTGATCGGCGAAAATATCCCGCTGGATATTATTTTCGAAAATGACGATCTGATTGTGGTCAACAAGCCGGCTGGTATGGTGGTTCATCCTGCGGCGGGCCACGCTTCCGGGACGCTGGTTCATGCCGTCCTCGGCTATGATCCTGAACTTGAAGGTATCGGCGGCGAAGAGCGCCCGGGCTTGGTGCATCGCTTGGATAAAGATACTTCCGGCTTGATTGTGCTGGCTAAAAATGAGAGGGCGCATCGCTGGTTGCAAGACCAATTCCGTTTGCGAAAAGTGGAAAAGACATATTTGGCTTTAGTGGATGGAAAACCGCCCACGCCAACCGGCAGAGTAGAAGCCACGATTGGGCGCGATCCAAGCCACCGCAAAAAGATGGCGATCGTTTCGCCCAATAAAGGGCGCGAAGCGGTGAGCGAATATAAAACGCTGGAAACATTCAAACAGCATACCCTGCTGGAGTTTCATCCGCACACTGGGCGCACGCATCAAATCCGTTTACATTGTCAATTCTTAGGCTGTCCCATCGTTGGCGATACGATCTACGGAAAAAGAAACCCAACCGTTCAACTCGACCGCCATTTTCTTCATGCTTATCGTTTGGAAATCATCCTGCCGAATGAAAAAGAACCGCGCACGTTTCAGGCAGAATTACCGCAGGAATTGCACGACGCTTTGGAAGAAGTGAAGCGCTACGAGTAGGGGAACAAGAAACAAAAGGAGCATAATGAACTATATAGACCTGCGCTCGGATACGGTCACTAAGCCCACGCCGGAAATGCGCGAAGCGATGGCGGAAGCCGAAGTGGGCGACGATGTTTTCATGGACGACCCTACCGTGAATGCCCTGCAAGCCAAAGCCGCAGAAATGCTCGGCAAGGAAGACGCGCTTTTCGTCCCTTCCGGCACGATGGGCAATCTGCTCGCGCTTTTAGTTCACTGTCAACGCGGGGATGAAGCGCTGGTTGGCGCGCAAAGCCATATTTATATCAATGAGGCAGGCGGAATGTCTGCGCTGGGCGGGATTTATCCGCACCCAATCACAAATCAAGCGGACGGCGCTCTGGCTTTAGAAGACCTTCGCGCCGCTATCCAAACTGACGATGTGCACCACGCCATTACGCGACTCATTTGCATCGAAAACACGCAGAACGCTTGCGGCGGTATTCCGCTTACGGCGGAATATACTCGTCAGGTGGGCGAGCTTGCGCGAGAGCATAACCTGCGCTTGCATATTGACGGCGCAAGAATTTTCAATGCCGCCGTCGCTTTGAATGTGGATGTGCGGGAGTTAGTTGCGCCTGCCGATTCGATAATGTTCTGTTTGAGTAAAGGCTTAGTTGCGCCGGTCGGTTCAATGTTGGTTGGGCCGCAAGGCTTTATCAATCGGGCGCGGCGCTTGCGGAAGATGCTCGGCGGAGGAATGCGGCAAGCGGGCGTGTTAGCGGCGGCGGGTTTGATCTCGTTGGAGAAAATGATTGGGCGTTTAGAGGAAGACCATGCGCGGGCGAGGAAAATGTATGAGTTGTTGCAACCAACTCCGGGATTAAAGTTGGCGGCGAGTCCTTTATCCAACATGGTCTATTTTGAATTATCTGAAGACGTTAAACTGAGCGTGGATCAAATTACAAAAGCGATGAAGAAACGCGGCGTATTAGTGGAAGCGGCAGGGGCGCGGCGTTTTCGGTGGGTGACGCATTATTGGATAAATGACGCGGGCGTGGAGCAAGCTGTACAGGCTTTGCGCGAAATTTTGCAATAGCGCTACGGATCGGTAGGCGCGGCAGGTTCAATTTGATTACGACCGCGTTCTTTGGCGAGATACAGGCGCTTATCGGCTAGGTCTATCAATTTGGAAATATCAGCCGTTTCCCGCGGATAGACGGAGATGCCCTGACTGACGGTGGGGGCGGGGATGGTTTTCTCGTCTGGCAGGCGCAGGCTGAATCTTTCCATAGAACTTTGAATTCTTTTTGCTACTTGCAAAGCTTGTTCGGCGTTGGCGTTGGGCAGGGCGATCGCAAATTCTTCGCCGCCCCAACGACCAGCCAAATCTCCAGATTTGATATTCTTGCGGATGAAATCACACAGACCAATCAGCGCTTGATCTCCAATTTGATGACCGTATGAATCGTTATAGCGTTTGAAGTGATCAATATCCAGCATGATTAAACTGAGCGGTTGCGCGGTGGATTTGCAAAACTCGGCTTTTTCGCGTAAGGCTTGGATGAAGTAGCCGTGATTGTAAACGCGCGTCAAACTATCGAGCCGAGCTTCTTCTTGGACGCGCTGGTGATGATAGGCGTTGTCTAAGGCGAGCGCGGCGCGTTGCGCGATGTTGTTTAAAAGCTCAAGATCGCTTTGATTGAAAGTGTTTGGCTGATAAGAGCCGATGGCGATTATGCCGTTAGTATAACCGCCGCGCATTGGCACGCCGATCCATGAGCGCGAAAGCCTGCGCGACCCGATCAACTTAAACTTTATGCCGCGCTGTTGTAAATTTTGAATTTGTAAATCGGGGATGAAGAGCTTTTCTTGATTTTCGATCACCCGCCCCGAGAGCGAACCGGCTTTATCTAGTTTAACGCCATTGAAGTATTCGCCGTCGTCATAGAAAAGTTGCATGTGAATTTCATCGCCTTCGAGAATGCCAATATAGTACGAATCCGCTTCGAGAACTTTTTGAAGCGCGGCATTTAATAAAGCGAGGATTTGATCCTTATCCAATGTGGAGATGATTTGCTGGCTGACTTCGTTGAGAATTTCCAGCCGCTTAATTTGCGTGAACGCTAGCGTTTTAACTTGTTGGATCACTTCGGCGACGATCAACGCCGA
>JADLCG010000015.1 GCA_020847355.1 Anaerolineales bacterium
AACGCCTGAATGGCGGGCAACCAGCCTTTGTGGATTTTTAGCGTGGCGCGATAATCGTCAATGGCGGCTTGCGTTTTGCCGATCTGATAATAGGCGCGGCCGCGCCATAACAGCGATTCTTCCAAAGTGGGCGTGGAGATCGTATCGTTCAAGGTGGTGTTGGCGAGGTTGATCACATCCTGATAGCGTTGCGAATAAAAATAGGCGAAGTAAGGTCCGGTTTGATACCAGAGCATACGAAAAGGACGATTGGCTTTTTTTATGTCCCAAGTTGCGTAGATTGAAAAAGCCTTATCGTAAGCCGCGCCCGCGCCGACATAATCTCTCAAAGCCACAAGACTCGTGCCTTGATTGAACCAAGCGAAAAATAAATTGTTTCCGCTTAAGCTCTCACTTTCTTGCTCGGCAATTTCAAGCGCGTGTTGATTCGCCCAGCTTTCATCCGCCCAATTGCCCAGCAGATGCATCACTTCCGTATCGCGGTTGGCTGGATAAACCACGATGAATAGATAATTGAAAGCCCGCCAGCCGTCTTGATATTCTGCATATTTGCTTAATAGATTCTTGCCCGGCTTGAGATAAGCGTCTTGGACGATGAAGCCGCCTTTGGCGTCGTCATAGCCGGTGGTGAAAAGATAATGTCCCAGCCAATCTATCTTGCCGGTGTAATCGGCTTCGTAATAACCCTTTTCAACGATGACGGGGAAACCCGCCGCAATTAAACTCTTGATCAGCGCTTCATCCCCGCCATAGCGGAGCAGGGCGCGATATTGCGTTTCTTCGTTGACAAAATCCACAAGCTCGTAAGGCATGACGTTTTTATCCGGCAAGCCTTGCTCGATGAAGCTTTTCTTTGGGTCGCCGGAGCCGGGCTTGACCACTCGGGCAACATCGTCTCGATCGCCGCTCCAGCCCCAAAAATTTAGCGCCATCGTCAAATTGGCGGGACCGCAATAATTCCAGCGCCCGTGTTGATCCACGTAGGTCACTCCCGGCAGATTGACAGAGGCAGGCACGGGCGTGGAAGTGATCGTCGGCGTGAGCGTTGGTCCCGGTGTCGGCGTGAGTGTCGCTTGCGGGGTGAGCGTTTGGGCGATCTCGGCGCGCGCCGTCGCCAGCGCAGTTTCAATCGTGAAAGGGCTTTCTTGCGCGGGCGTGAAAACCACATCGCTAGGCGGGTTGAAGTAGTAAAAGATTCGTGAGCGAATTAAATCTACGCGTGTTGAGAGCCGATCGTGCACGGGCGGGAGGAAGTAAATTCCAAACGCCAGCAAAATGCCGATGGGGATGTACCAAAGCTTGTTGATTTTCTTTAGTTTTTCAAACAACTTATTCATGGATACGATTATATATTAAATGCGCGGGTTGAGATTAATGAGCATTAACGAAGAACTCCGAGACGCTAAATCTCGGAGTTCTAATTACCGTTTACCGCTTACCAATTTATTCTTTCACTTCGCCGTCAATCACGTCGCCATCTTGACTTTGAGCGGGTCCGCCTTCGGGTTGGGGTTGACCTTGCCCTTGCGAATACAACTGCTGACTGAGCGCGTGGAAGGTGTGTTGCAATTCTTCGGTCAGTTTCTTGATCTGGTCAAAATCTTCGCCTTGCGCGGCTTGCTTCAATTCGTTGACCTTGGTTTCAATGCTCGCCTTTTCAGCGGCAGGGACTTTATCGCCAAGATCGCGCAACGACTTTTCAATTTGATAGGCTAAATTATCCGCGTCATTTTTAACTTGAATGCCTTCACGGCGCTTTTTATCGGCGGCTTCATTTTGCTTAGCTTCCTGCACCATGCGTTCAATATCATTTTTGTTCAAGTTGGTAGAAGCCGTGATGGTCACTTTTTGTTCTTTGCCGCTGGCTTTGTCTTTGGCGGTCACGTTCAAAATACCGTTCGCGTCAATATCAAAGGTCACTTCCACTTGTGGAATGCCGCGTGGAGCCGGCGGAATGCCGTCTAGTCTGAATCTGCCGAGGCTCATGTTATCGTTCGCCATGGGGCGCTCGCCTTGCAACACATGAATATCAACGGCGGTTTGGTTGTCTGCCGCGGTGGAGTACGTTTCCGTTTTGCGGATGGGGATGGTCGTGTTGCGCTCGATCATCACGGTCATCACGCTACCCATCGTTTCCACGCCGAGCGAAAGCGGAGTGACATCGAGCAATAAAATATCTTTGACTTCGCCGCCCAATACGCCGCCTTGAATCGCCGCGCCAATCGCCACAACTTCATCCGGGTTCACGCCTTTGTTGGGTTCTTTGCCGTTGGTCAACTTGCGGACTAAATCCGCAACCATCGGCATACGGGTGGAGCCGCCGACTAAGACCACTTCATCCAGTTGGCTGGCGGATAAACCAGAATCTTTGAGCGCGGCTTCAAACGGCTTGCGGCAACGGGTTAATAAATCTTCCGTCATTTGTTCAAATTTGGCGCGGCTCAATTTCAATTGCAGGTGCTTGGGTCCGCCGGCATCGGCTGTAATGTAGGGCAAATTGATTTCTGTTTCCATCACGGTGGAAAGCTCGATCTTGGCTTTTTCCGCGGCTTCGCGCAACCGTTGTAAGGCTTGCTTGTCGTTGCGTAAATCAATGCCTTGATCTTTCTTGAACTCATCCGCCGCCCAATTGGTGATTTTTTGATCCCAATCATCGCCGCCCAGATGCGTATCGCCGTTGGTGGATTTGACTTCGATTACGCCTTCGCCAACTTCCAGCACCGATACGTCAAACGTGCCGCCGCCCAAGTCGAAGACGAGAATCTTTTCGTTTTTCTTTTTATCCAAACCATAAGCCAATGCAGAAGCGGTTGGCTCGTTGATGATTCTCAGAACTTCCAGCCCGGCAATTTTGCCCGCATCTTTGGTGGCTTGGCGCTGACTATCGTTGAAATACGCCGGAACGGTGATCACCGCTTGGGTGACGGCTTCGCCTAAATACGCTTCGGCGTCCGCTTTGAGTTTGCCCAACACCATCGCGCTGATTTCTTGCGGAGAATATTCCTTGCCAGTGACCGGAATTTTGACGCGCACGTCGCCGCTGGGTCCCTTAACGACTTGATAAGAAACCATGCCGCGTTCAGATTCGGTCTCGTCATAATGCCGCCCGATGAAGCGTTTAATTGAATAGATGGTGTTATCCGGGTTGACCACCGCCTGACGTTTGGC
>JADLCG010000016.1 GCA_020847355.1 Anaerolineales bacterium
CCCGCGCGAATTTTTCTGCCGATGATCAAATAACCGGTGACCGCCCAAGCGCCGCAGAGCGCGAGGAAATTTCCCCACATGACTTTGCCTTTGAAAATTGATTCAGCCGCCGAACAGCTAAATCCGCGATCCCAAACGCACGCATCCGCCAAGCCGACAATGGCTCCGCCGACGAGCGAAAGGAGCAACCCGAAAATTGCCCAGCGGCTCAATTTCTCGTTGAGCAAAAGCGGCGAAAGTAAAGCCACCCAAAGCGGACCGGTTGTGACGAAGACAGCCGAACTGGCTACGCTGGTGTATTCGAGCGATGTGATCCAAGTGGCAAAATGAATCGCGAGGAAAATGCCTGAGAGCGCGCCGAGCAGGATCTCGGTCCGGGTGAGGCGTTTGATCTGCTCTGCGTACTTGGTCAGAGCGATGGGCGCGAGCATCAAGGTCGCAAATGAGACGCGCAGAGTCGCAATCGCAATTGAACTTGCGCCGCTGGCTTGCGCGAGCCGAATGAAAATGCTGGAAGTTGAGATTGCCAAAATGGCGATGGGGATAACAAAAGGAAGCGCGGCGTGCGCCTTGTTGGAGGTTTGCATCCTTCAAGTATAACGGATGTCTGCGTTATAGTTTTTGTCTTGACATTGCCCATGCGCCGGAATACAATGACTCCGTTGATTAATTTTATAAATACTAACTAAGGAGCGTTCGAATGACTTTTCAATTACCCAAATTAGCTTATGCTTATGATGCTCTTGAGCCGCATATTGACGCGCGGACTATGGAGATTCACCATACGAAACATCATCAAGCCTATATCACCAACCTGAATGGCGCGGTGGAAAAAACTCCCGAACTCGCCGGAAAATCGCTGGAAGATTTGTTAGGCAATTTGAGCGCGGTTCCAGAAGGCGTGCGCGGCGTAGTTCGCAATCATGGCGGCGGCACGTATAACCATAACTTATTTTGGGAAGTGATGGCGCCTAATGCCGGCGGCGCGCCGAAAGGCGAACTTGCCAAAGCGATTGATTCCGCTTTTACTTCTTTTGACAATTTCAAGGCGGAGTTTACAACTTCCGCTTCTACGCGCTTCGGCTCCGGCTGGGCGTGGCTGGTTAAAAAAGGAAGCGGCTTGGCGGTGGTTTCGACTGCCAATCAAGATAACCCGCTCTCTGACGGTCTCACTCCGATCTTAGGCATTGACGTTTGGGAACACGCTTACTATCTCAATTATCAAAACCGCCGCGCGGATTATATTACCGCGTTTTGGAACGTGGTGAATTGGGATGCGGTCGCCGCGAAGTTTGCTGCCAAGTAAGCCGGATTTTTAGATAACCGCTAAAAAAAAATATAAAAATTTATAATTTTTGATTTGACCTTGCCACTTTCATAGACGAAGATATAATTGGTCATCCAATTAAAAAATAATTCTTAATTTCAAGGAGAATTTCAATGACTCATATTATTACCAGTTTGTGCGTTCGTGATCGCGGCTGTATTGAAGTCTGCCCGGTCGAATGCATGATCCCCGGTCAGCCGCTGGAAGAGTGGCCCTGGATTTATATTGATCCGGATACCTGTATTGATTGCGGCGCGTGCGTTCCAGAATGCCCATACTTAGCCATCTTCCCGGAAGATGAAGTGCCTTCGGCTTACACTGCGAAGGGCGGCGAGAGCATCGCTCAGGTTGGCTTGACCGGTCATTTCGAGGCGACCAATCATCACGGCAACCCAATTGTCTTAGATATTACCCGTCAGCTTGAAGCTGGCGAAGTGCTGGATTTCACTCCGGATATCAAACCGCATTACGATTTCTTCAAGACGGGACCCGGATATTCCGCGAAAGACGTTGACGACGGAAGATAAGCGCCGTCGCTTGAAAAGCCGCACAGTTTTCTGTGCGGCTTTTTTTTATTTTGCGATCGCGCTCAAAATTTGATCGCGGATCTCTCTGGCTAATGGGGCGTTATCTTCTTCTAAAATAGCGACCAAAGCCAAAGGCGCGCCGCCCCAATTAGGCAAAGAACCTGAAACCAGCCAAGTGAAGTTTTTATTCCCGGATTGCGTCTTGCTGATATGACTCCAGTAGGCTTTACCTTGAACCATAAAAGCGAGCGCCGCTTTATCTGCGATTTCGGCTGAAAATATTTCATTTGCCGAACCTTGCGCAGGGAGCGCCACCCAGCCTTGTTCTGGCGTGTTGACTGCCATTGCAAGGCGCGGCGCGGGCGCCACGCCGTGATTGCTCAAAGCGGAAATCGCCAGTAGAACTTGCAACGGACTGATGCGCGAATTTTTCAAGTTTGATTGCGCCGTTCCTTGCGCGAGCGGAATATTCAGCGCGGGGGCTTGAAAGATGTGCGCGGCTGTCAGCAACTGCTCAATTTGCGCGGCGCTGGGTCTGGTATTTATTGAATATTGAGTTTGGATGAACGGCAGTAAACTATCGCCCAGCGGATATAAACCTTGCGTGGCGCGGTTGACCAGCGGGGAAGTGGAATCGGTGGCGAGGGCGTTGCCAATTTCATCTAGTTGATTCGCGTCAAATGTTGGCGCTGAAGACATAGCGAGAATTTCGCCAGTCTGCGCGTTCATCAAAATAATCGCGCCAGTGTGTCCAGTGAGAAGTTGATCCGCTCTTTTTTGTAAATTCAAATCAAGGCTGAGACGCACGTCTAAGCCGGGTGGGGGCGTGCCGTACAATAAATAATTCCACCAAATTAAGCTGGATGGATTCCCTTGCAAGCCGCGCAGATAATTGTCTAAAGTCGCTTCAAGCCCGGCTTGCCCGAAAATTGGATGCGTGTAACCCAGAGCCGGACTCAACGCCGGATATAAATAATCTCTTGTATATGAACCGTTTTTACCTTCCGTCACGTTGAGCGGCGTGTTGCTACGATCCACGAGACTGCCGCGAAGCACGTACCGATCCGCGATGGTGCGGCGGGCGTTATCTGTGCGGTTGATTAGATCTGCGCCGCGCACAATTGCCCACCAGCCGGTTGAAAGCGCGCAGAGCGCCAATCCGCTGGCTAAAAGCGTGGCTAAAAGCGTATAAGGTTTGTGGTTGGGTAGCGGAGCGGGTTCGGCGTCTTCTGTGGCGCTGATGATGAGTAAGAGCGCTAACGCGATGAAGGAGGTCAGCAAAGAAGAACCGCCGTATGACACGAAAGGCAAGGTGACGCCAGTGAGCGGCGCCACGCGGATATTGCCGCCAATGATCAGCAGACTTTGCGTCCCGATATATGCGGTGATGCCGATCGCCAGGAATCTGCGAAAGCGATCTGGCGCGTGCAGGGCGACGAGAATGCTTCGGGAAAGAAAAAGCCAAATCGCGGCAAGCAAGCCTAGAACTCCGACCAGTCCGGTTTCTTCAGCGATTGCGGCGAAGATGAAATCTGAAATGGCGACTGGAACGAGAGTCGGACTGCCCATCCCCGGTCCGCGCCCAAACGCGCCCCCGCTGGCTACGGCTA
>JADLCG010000017.1 GCA_020847355.1 Anaerolineales bacterium
GCATTAGGTCGCTTAGGCGACGCCAACCCCGCCGTTGAATTACTAATTACTAACAACCAAGCGCGCGCCAGAGTTCTAGCGACACAAATTGAAAGCTTGAACATTCAACGCAGATTATTAACTTCGCAAGTGTATCAATCTGCCGAAGCGCAATTAAAAGAAAATCCAAAGTTATTAGACGATCCCGCCATCGTCTTAGCGCATCCCAACTGGGCGGGCGGCGTAGTGGGCATTGTGGCGAACAAACTTGTTGAGCGTTATCACAAACCCGCAATTCTTTTGAATGAATCGGATGACGGCATTTTACGCGGCTCGGCGCGCTCCGTTGAAGGCTTGCACATCACCGACGCTATTGCAACGCAAAAAAATATTTTGCTCGGCTTCGGCGGTCATCCGATGGCGGCGGGGCTCTCGCTCAAAAAAGACGATTTGATTCAATTTCGCAAAGGCTTAGGCAAAGCGCTTGAGACTCAACTCGGTTCTATTGTCTTTGATGAACCTACGCTTCAAATTGACTTTTGGCTTGGTCTGGATGAACTAAACACAAATTTGGCTGACAGTTTAGAACTGCTCGCTCCTTATGGCGCTGGCAACCCTGAATTAACCTTCGCTACAAAAAATGTGCTTCTCAAATCCAAAACTGAGATTGGCAAAACAAAAGAACATTTACGCATCAACGTAGAAGACGAGCATGGGAATACACAAAGCATTTTATATTGGGGCGGCGCAAGCGCAGACTTACCTGATAACGGAAGCAAAATTGATATTGCTTATTCACTGCGTTCGTCTTCCTATCGTGGTCAAAGACAAGTAGCGATTCAATTCAAAGAATGTCGAGTTGTTGAAGAAGCAGTAATTGAGTTACAAGTTACAAGATACGAGATACGAGATTTGCGCCTTCAACCTTCAACCTTCAGCCTTCAACCTTCAACCTTAACCTGGGCTGAAGGAAGCGATAAATCCAAAGGCAAAGCGCGTTTTGAATTGACTCAAGCCGATGAATTTGCCATTTACACAACGCCCCCATCTCCAGCGGAATTACGAAAAGCATTAGATGTTGTCAAACCAAAAATAGTGTACGCCTTTGGCGCTTTACCATCCGACGAATCGCCTAACGATTTTCTAAATCGCTTAGCGGGTTTATGTAAATTTGTTCTCAACAAAAAAGCGGGAAAAACGACCATTCAAGAACTTGCGTCCGCTATGGCATCGCGTGAGATCGCCGTAGAATTAGGGCTAGAGTGGCTACGCGCAAACGGCGGATTGACCATGACCATAGATGAAGGCTTGGTTACTCTATCCAGCCAAACGCAAGAAAAAAATCCATACCTACAAGCAGAATTATTTATCGCCTTGCGTGGCGTTCTCAACGAAATCTCCGCCTATCGAAAGTATTTTGCCAGCATAGACGATTTGAAGAAGATATTTTGATTCATTCTCAATAATCAATAAAATCGTCCACCCCAAAACGGCTTTCGTAAATTTCCAACAATTGATTCGCTTTTTGCAAAAATTCTTTTTGCGCAAAATCGTGTTTATTTAATTTCTCTACATTTTCTTTATGCGTAATAACTCGCTCGCGAAAACTGCTGATGGCGAAATCAGGCAAAAGCGATTCAACTTCGCGAATCAAACTCAAAGTCTCTTCAATTTGTTTCAACGCACCGTCAAAATCAATCTCTTCATCTAACAACTTCCGTAAGACAACGCATTTATATTTTCGACAACTGCTCGGGTAATCCGGCGACGTATAAACCGTACAAACCCCGTCTTGCCAAACTGGGCAAGGCTGTAAAAACCCGCGCTGACGTGGGTCATTCCGAATTACGCTCAAGCCTAAATTTTCAACTTTATCTAATTCATTGGCGTTGAGCCGCACCCATGAAAATAAATGACCTGAGCAACATAATCCGCAGGCTTTGCAGAGGGCTTCAGATTGAGGTTCGGGCATTACAAGAGCAATCCTAACAAACAGGTTTCACAACAACAAACTAGACTCTGCTCGCTTTGCAGAGTCTAGTTTGAATTACGCAGTCCCTACTTCATCTGACATTGCCCAGCCGCCTCATTCCAGCGGCAGGCATAGGCGTTGTGAATACAGCGCGTTTCGGTTGGGATGTGAGTACAGACGTCTTTCGGCTCCTGACATTTGAAAGTGGTTACGTCCAAGCTGACACAGCCCGGACCGCTGAGTTTGATCTCGCCTGGCGAACAGGCTCCGAGGTCCGTATTGAACGTAGAGCCGGGCGCACAACCCGGGTAAGTATTGCCAGTCGTCGCTTGGCAACATTGGAAGGTGTCGTTATAAGCATATCCAGTGGCGCAACCGGCGTAATTTTGAAGCGCGAGAGTTGGGTTATCCAAGCCGTATGGGGCAAGCGTATTTCCGTTGGGAGGAACGCAAGCGCCAGCCAAGGTATCGTAATACAAACCAAACGGGCATTGACCGTTTGCATCTTGACCGACGACGCAGGTTTGCTGACCGCCGCGATCTACCAGCAAATAACCAGCCGGACATCCCGCCACTGTCACCTGCCCAAGGACTGGCGTATAGTTACACATGCCCGTATTGGGGTCGAGGGTGTAGCCCGGGTCGCAAGTGGGTCCCGCGCCTGTGACTGCCGGAGAATTGCTACAAGTTGGGTTACAAACTGTGAGCGTGTTGGTTGTTTCTTGCGTATTGCTCGGTCCTACACAAGTCAACCTTCTTTGACCGTCTACGATCGCTTCTGTACAATTCAACTTACTGCCCGCATCGTAAATTGCGCCGTCTGGCAGGTTTACAGTGACTAAACTTTCAGTCGCGGAACAATAATTTCCAGCCACTTCGGTTTGCGGCAATTCACAGCCGTTTGAAACTAACGCGCCCGATGGGATGAACGCCGAAAGCTGGCAATAAGGAGCCATCGGTTGCGGCTTTGGCACGACGCATCGAAAACCAAGATCGCGGCTGTGATAAGCCTGCGCGCCATAATGACGAATCGCCGAAGCCGCTTGATCGGGATCGGACTCGTAAGAACTGCCGCGAATCGCGCGATATTGAGCGCTCTCAGGTCCGGTTGGGTTCGCCTGCGGCGAGTTCTGATAATAGGCTTGATCGTACCAATCGTTCACCCATTCAAAGACGTTACCCGCCATATCATATAAGCCATAAAAACTGGCGCCATTTGCAAACGCATCCACTTCAGAAGTTCTGCCCGAGCAATTGCCAAAGTTGAGAATATCACACGCGGGAACATCGTTACCCCAAGGATAGGTATTCGCGCTCAAACCGCGCGCCGATTTTTCCCATTCCGCTTCGGTGGGTAAACGCCCTAAAGACCAAGCGCAATATGCGCTGGCTTGATCCCAAGTGACGCCCACCACCGGATGATTGGCATACTCCGGGTTGCTATACACGGGACCGCCAATCTCTTGCGTAGGCGGAACGCAAGAGCCGAGCGCAACGCATTGAGCATACATACGGTTGGTCACTTCAGTTTGTTGAATCCAAAAACCGTCCAACGTGACATTGTGAATCGGCGCGTCAAAACCGTCATTACCCATCACAAACTCAGATGGCGGCACATAGACCAAGACGCTGTTATCCACCCATTTGATTTTATCGCCGCTTTGCGGACCCGCTACCGCCACAGAAACCGGCGCAAGCGTCGGCGCGGATTCAGTCGCCACAGGCGCATCGGTTGGCGGCAAGGGCGTAGGCGTCACCACCAAGACCACAGGCGTTGGCGTGGCGCAACTGGATAGGATATAAGTCAGCGATATAAAAATCGCCAGCAATCTATTGCGAACTTTAGCCATTCAATCTCCTTTTGCTTACAAAACCAAACTCTGATTATAAAAGAAAATTGCCTCCGCGTTTGGCAAGGTTCGCGGAGACAGTTCTCTTCTGAATCGGCTTATTTTCTTATTTTACGCAGAACGTATCTTTTACATAGTCAGCCGCTTCTGCATTCAATGCAGGGAGCGTTTGCAAAACTCGGCAAGCCTGCTCCTGAAGTTGGGAATCCTTTTTGATCAGCCGCGCCAATTCATTCGCCTCGTCATAATCTCCAGATAAGATGGCGGCTTGCAGAAACGGCATCCATTCAACTGGGTCTTGCGCCGCAAAACCGGCGCGATCCGTCGCCCGCTTCAACTCCAAGACAGTCGCCCAATCCCCTTTTTGTAAGGCAAGCGAAGCGCTTTGATAGTAATAACACCAAGTATGCTTAGGCTCAGCGCCAAAGACAACTTCCGGCGGGCGGATAGGGGCGGCTACATCTAAAACAATATCATCCAAATGCGATTCCCCGGCAATTTCTCGAATATCCGCTTGTTCATAAGCCGAAAGAACGGAAAACTGACCGTCCAGCGCCTGCACGCACGAAGTCAAAGTCGGCTGAGTCAAGATCAGCACATTGTCATAACCTAAATAGGTAATGATCGAGCGCCGATTCAAAAAAGTCCGATGTTCGCGCGCCAAAATCGAGCGTACATTTTCCGAGCTTAATACCAAGCCCCATACCTCAGGCTCAACCCGTTGCGGATTCCTGCTCATCGGATAATAAATAAAATTTGCAGGACCCCAAATAAAATAATCTTCCTCTACCGCCGTGTGAGAATAATTGACCGCCAGCGTTGTCTCTGGTTTCAATTGCGGAACGCGCCAACTAACCTGCCACCAAAACTCGCGCATCTGTTGCGAGGCTCTCGCCCACAGCAAGCCATTGAGATAATGCGTCAGCGTTGCGGCGGCGACCAAAATACAAACCGTGAAAACATAGGCTTGGCGCAAACGGAATTGACGCAGAAAAGCCGTAACAAAAATCGCCGCGCCTGCGGAGCTAGCCAACATGTAACGCGAAAGCCCACCAAAATCCGCATCGCGATTAGAGAGGATGACCGGCAAAAATCCGGCAATGACAGTTATCAAGCCAAGTCCAAAAGCCTCAGCGAACCATGCGTTCTCGCGCACTTCCTCAAACTCCGGGGTTTCGCTTTTCAAAAGCAAAATCGTTAGCAGAATGGCAATGGCAACAACCACGCCAATGAAAAAAAACTCGCGCAGGCGCAATGAAATATTCCACAGGCTAAACAAAGGCTCCCACCAAGCCAGCCAAATCACTTCAACAATATCTTTGAGCAACGTCTTCAGCCATTGAACCGAAATCAAAAGCGGAGATTGAATCAGCTTGCCAATTTGCGCGCCGAGGTCAGTTGCCTTGCGTTCGGAATCGAAAATAAAAAACCGCCAAATAAAAAACGCCAGCGCGCCGCAGGAATACGGAAGCCAATTCAATAAAGTTTTACGGCACGCCTGCCAAAACGTATCCGCCGCCGAGCGCGAAAGCAGGAAGATCAGCCCCAAGCGCAGAGCCTCCAAGCCTAAAAAGTATTCAACCAATCCCAAATAAAAAAAGGACATCCAGCCGACTAAAATCCAAACCAGCGCTTGCCAGCGTTTGCGCGGCGCATTGATCGTCTTCAAACTCAATAGAATCGAAATAAGCGCCAAACACAAACTGACTTGTTGGGCTTGATAATCAATTGCATTCGGCGCAGAGAGGAAGCCCGGAAAGATCAAAAATAAAATCGCGGCGAGTAAATTCGCATTGCGTTGACCGCGCCAGACAATTTGCAAACTCCCAAAAAAAGCCAGCCCGCCAAGCAAACGCAAGAGATACGCAGAAAGATTATAGTAAAGCGGATTCAACCCAAACAATTCATAAGCGCCGGACATCACCAAGGCGCGCAGAGGGCGATCAATGGCGTAAATTTGCTGAAACACGTTTTTGCCCAACGCATTCGCCGCATACATCAAATACCAATCGTCGCGAAAATATCCAAATTGATTCAAGTGCGGCAAATACGCCAAAGCGGAAATGCCCAAAACCAGCCAGGCATAATCATATTTCTTTAATAACGCGAAAACCTTTACCTTCAATGCTTCACCTGTTTAATCTCATCCACCGTTTGCGGGTTAACCAACGAGGAAGTATCGCCCAACGCCAAGCCCAAATACGCGGCGCGAATCATCCGCCGCATCACTTTGGCGTTGCGCGTTTTCGGCAGATCCGAAACAAAATAGATGGATTTCGGCGCCAGCGGTTTGCCCAGCGCATCCACAACCATTTGAATTAATTCTTGACGAAGCGCTTCGCTTCTTTCTACCCCGGGCTTGGTCACTGCAAAAAGAATCAGTTCGCTCCCTTTGACAGCGTGCGGCGCGCCAATTGCCGCGGCTTCCACGATCGCTTCATGCTTCACCAAAATAGATTCAACTTCCGCCGGTCCCACGCGCTTTCCGGCGATTTTAATCGTATCATCCGAGCGCCCCAAGATGTACCACAAGCCGTCGGTATCTACCGCCGCAAAATCGCCATGCACCCAAACATTTTCCCAGCGCGACCAATAAGTGTCCAAGTATCTTTCATTATCTTTCCAAAAGCCGCGCGTCATCCCGATCCACGGAGATTTAATCACCAACTCGCCCACCGCATTGCGGATGGATTTACCGTTTTCATCCACTACATCTACATCCATACCCGGGCAGGGCGCGGAAAAAGCGCACGGCTTCAGCGGCATTAGCGGATTACCCATCACAATTCCGCCGGAAATTTCCGTGCCGCCAGAGTAATTGATAATTGGCAGTTTACTTTTGCCCACTTTCTCAAACAACCACATCCACGGGTCAGGATTCCACGGTTCGCCCGTTGAACCAAAGCATCTCAACGAAGTCAAATCATGCTTTTTGAAATGCTCCTCGCCATGCGGAATAAGCGAACGAATCAAAGTCGGCGAAACGCCCAGTTGATTAATTTTATGTTTCTCCACCAAATCCCACAAACGGTCAGGAGCCGGAAAATCCGGCGCGCCATCATACATAAACATCGTCGCGCCTAACAGCAGACTCCCAAACACCAGCCAAGGTCCCATCATCCAACCCATATCGGTCATCCAATAGATCACGTCGCCTTTGTGAACGTCTGTCCCGAAAGCCATATCCTGCGCGGCTTTGATCGGGAAACCGCAATGCGTGTGCAAAGCGCCTTTGGGTCTGCCGGTTGTGCCAGAGGTGTAAATGATCATCAGCGGATCTTCAGCGAAGGTAATTTCAGTTGGAGCAGAATCAGGCTGAGGCGCGATCAGGGTCGCCCAGTCATAATCACGCCCAGCCTGCATATTCACAGCCTGACCGGTGCGGCGCAAAACAATCATGTGTTTCAAGGTAGGGATTTGTTCCGCCGCCTCATCCGCGACCGATTTCATCTCCACCGCTTTGCCGCGCCGAAAAGCGCCGTCGCTGGCGAATAACGCTTTAGCGTTCGCGTCTGTCATGCGCGAGACGATCGCGCCCGCGCCATAGCCCGAAAATAAAGGCAGGATGATGCCGCCAATTTTTGCGATCGCCAGTAAAGCGATGGCAATTTCAGGAGTCATCGGCATGAAAATTCCGATCGCGTCGCCTTTGCCCAAGCCAAGCGCGCGAAGCGCGTTGGCGGTTTTATTCACTTGACGATAAAGTTCCGCATAGGTCAAGGTGCGGACGCTTCCCTCTTCGCCTTCAAAAGCAATTGCGGCGCGGTCTTGATCTTCAGCCGCCTGCCATTTATCCAAACAGTTGTGAACGACATTCATCTTCCCATCCACGCACCATTTCGGAAATTGAATTCCAGTGGAAAGGTCTGCCGCTTTCAAGTAAGGCTCGTAAAATTGCACGTCTAAAAATTTCAGAATCGCATCGGTAAACCAGTTCACATCATCCGTAGATTTTTGCATTAGCTCCGTAAAACTCTGAAGCTGATGAGTTCGCATAAAAGCCGTCAGGTTTGCGCGCTCGACGTCTTCAGCGCTTGGCTTCCAGACAATTTTTCCGCCAAAAGAAAATTGTTCTTCCATGGACTGCTCCTCAAAGTTGATGTATTTATTCTACCGCTTCACGGCTATAATCAGTCAACTATTTTTTGGAGGAGTTCATGTCCAACGTTTACGCATCTAAACATCCATTGGTGGCGCACAAACTCTCACGCTTACGCGATAAAGACACGGAGCCGAGGCAATTTCGAGAATTGGTGCGCGAAATCACCTGCTTGCTGGCTTATGAAGCGACAGCCGATCTACAAATTGCCCCAATTGAAATTGAAACGCCGCTGACCAAAATGACCGCTTATGAAATTAAAGAAAAGATCGGGCTGATTCCCGTATTACGCGCCGGCTTGGGCATGGTGGAAGGAATTTGGGAGTTAATGCCCAGCGCCGAAGTTTGGCACATTGGGCTGTATCGCGATGAACACACGCTCAAGCCGGTGGAATATTACAACAAACTCCCGGTTGATCCGCGCGTTTCCATTTGCTTGATTTTAGATCCCATGCTCGCCACCGGCGGCTCAGCCTCCGCCACGGCGGACGTGCTCAAACGCTGGGGCGTGAAAAAGATCAAATACATTGGGTTGATCGCCGCGCCAGAAGGCATCCAAACCATGCAAGCGGCTCATCCTGATATTGATATCTACACCGCCGCCATTGACGCTCAACTCAACGAACGCGCCTACATCGTACCAGGCTTAGGCGATGCCGGAGACAGACAATTTGGCACAGGGTAAATTAAACTGAAATTTTTCGCACACACAACCCTAACTTTTGCATAGGACAAAAGTTAGGGTTGTGTTTTTCTTTGCAATTCCTATAATTAGAATTGTAGAGGAGAAGAATTTATGAACAAAAATCAACGCTTGGTTATCATCTTAATAATTGCCGTCATTGCGCTTGCCTGCAATATGCCGGGCGGAGCGCCATCTACAACCGCGCCCACAGCAATTGAAATTAGCGCTTCATCATCGCCATCCGCATTGTCTGCAGTTACCGAAACTGCCACGCCGCCCGCGCCAGCCACCGCCTGCAACGCAACCCTCACCACCAACACGGATTCAAACATCCGTAGCGGGCCCGGACAAGCGTATGGCATTATCGGCTTACTAACCCAAGGCTCTACGGCAGTAGTGGACGGCAAAAGCGCCGATGGAGGCTGGTGGTACATTCAATTCGCCGCCGGAGCAAACGGTCACGGCTGGATCGCAGGCAGTATCACCACCGCCAATTGCGTCCCAACTACGCTCGCTATCGTCGCCGCGCCGCCGACCCCTGTCTTACCCACAGCCACGCTAACTTCAATTTCAGTTTCTTCAATTCCAGCTTCTCCAACCAGCACAAATAGCGGCGGCATCTTCTTCCCGCCAATTATTATCACCTTCCCGCCCGGCATTTTCAACAGTCCCACGCCTACGCCTACGCTCGGGATTATTTTCATTCCAGCTACAATCTTCTTCCCGCCAATTTTTATCACCCCATAACTAGATTGTTCGGCAGATCAAACACAACCTCCAACTGTAACAGTTGGAGGTTGTGTTTATGCTATACTTCAAGAGCGTCGCCTTCTAGCAAATCGTCAAGAGGAAACTTATGTGCGATACGCTCGTCGCAACTCAATCAGCTACGGCAAACGGGATTAGTCTCTTCGGGAAAAATTCAGACCGCCCGCCAAACGAAGGTCAAAGCCTGGTTTACTTCCCTGCCCAAAAACATCAACCCAACAGCCCGCTCAAATGCACCTATATCGAAATCCCGCAAGTGGAAACGACTCATGCCGTTCTGCTCTCCAAACCATTTTGGATGTGGGGCGCAGAGATGGGCGTCAACGAACACGGCTTAGTGATCGGCAACGAAGCGGTCTATTCCAAAATCCCCGCCAACAAAGAGCCGGCATTATTAGGAATGGATTTATTGCGCCTTGCATTGGAGCGCGCTATCACGCCGCGCGAAGCGGTGCAAATCATTACCGAATTGCTCGAGCAATTTGGTCAGGGCGGCAACTGCTATTCACACGGCGAAACGCTGTATTATCACAATAGTTTTCTAATTGCCAACGCCAAAGACGCTTGGGCGCTTGAAACTGTGGACAAGCAATGGGTGGCGCGTCAAATCAAAGATATTTACACCGTCTCAAATTGTCTCACCATCGCCGCGCAATACGATCTCGCCTCCGAAAATCTCGTTGATCTCGCGCTTCAAAAAAAACTTAGCCAATCAAAAACGCAATTTCATTTTTCAAAAGACTATTCCGATTTTCTCTACACTACTTTTTCGCAAAGCCGCCAGCGCCGCGCAACCACCTTCAATGCGTTAGGCGCGCGCAAAGGCAATCTCGCTATTGAAAATATACTAGCGCTTCTCCGCCACCATAATCAAGAAAACTATGATCCGCAAAACAGCCTCACCGAATTCAACGTCTGCTCGCACGCCGGGTTTGGTCCAATTCGCATTTCGCAAAGCACGGCTTCGCTGGCGGTTTATTTGGATGAAAACAACCCGTTGATTTTCGCCACGGGGACATCCGCTCCCTGCACCAGCATTTTCAAACCCTTCTGGCTGGATGCCGCCGCAGACCTTAACCTCGGGCCTGCTCCAACCGCCCAAGCCGATTCTTCCCTTTACTGGACTCACGAGAGACTTCATCGCGCCACTTTGCTCAATTATCAAGAACGCCATACAGCCTATCGCGCCGACCGCGATCAACTCGAAAAGAAATTCATCGAAGGCGCATTCAAATTACAAAACGCCAAAGCCTCGCCGCAAGAGCGGCTTGCTTACTCCAATCAATGCCTCGCCGAAGCCGCCACAGCCGAAGCCGAATGGCTCAAACGTATAGAAAAAATTCCGGCACAAGCCAACATCCTTTATGCACGCGCTTGGAAATCGTTGAACAAAAAAGCAAAATTTAACCTTTAGTCGCCCTTATAAAAGGCGGCAACGCAAAACGGGGATTCAATTTCTTCTTAGCCGCAGAGCGCACAAAGAACACGGAGAAACCCTGCTGAAATCTCTCTGTGGCGAAAGGCTCTTTAGTTCATCCCTTTTAGACACTTCCACGCAGTTCAACAACTCTCATAATCGGGTAGAATTGGTTCAGTACATTCGTCGCTAAAAGCGATCTGTCATCTCTAGATAAAAGAAGGAAATCATGGAAAATAAACCTATTTATCTCACTGAGTTCGACCGCGAACGCTTGCAAAAACTCATTGTAGAAGCGCAGTCTACTGATTATCGCAAAAGTGAATATTTAGAAAAACTTCGCACCGAAATCGCGCGCGCCACAATTGTCTCGTCGCAAGATATCCCCGGCGACGTCATCACCATGAATTCCATTGTGCGCCTCAAAGATACGGACACCAAAGAGGAAGAAACTTACACGCTAGTGTTTCCAGAAGATTCTGATCTTCAACAAGGAAAGTTGTCAATCCTCGCGCCAATTGGAACAGCCATGTTGGGCTACAAAGTTGGAGATATTTTCGAATGGAAAGTGCCTGCGGGAGTAAGAAGCCTCCAAATTATTGAAATTATCTATCAGCCCGAATCTTCCGGAGACTTTGACCGTTAATGATCGGCAATAGGGTATAAAGAAAATATTCTAAGGGTCTTACAGGCAAAAAAACCGCCTAACACAACATGCTGTGGATTAGCAGGAGTCGGCGCAATCTACAAGCATCTCGCAGGGCGTGGCTTTGAACTTTTTCACATCTCAGACAGAGGCCACGCCCACTCAAAACCCGCTAACGCCAGCGCAGGTAACGCCAACCGTTGGGCGGCTAAGAGAACATACGCAATGATTTCCCATTCTAAAATAAGGTTGAGAAATTCGCGAAAGAAACTCTTTTATCTCGAAAAATAGAGTTGGCGATAAAGCTTAACTTACTTTCAAGTAAATTATCTTGCGTCAATTAATTTGCATACTGATTAGGATTTATCTCCCAAAAAGGAAATAAGATGGACAACCCAAACAAGCGGGCAGTGGCGGGATTGATTATGGCATTTATCATATCCCTGAGTTTGATAGGCGCGCTTTATTTTCAATTGCAGGAAACTCGCAAACAAGCCAATCAGCAAATTATTGAAATCAGTAAACAGGCAGATAACGCCCGTGCTGGGGAGCTGGCTGGGCAATCCCAATTACTCGACATGGATGATGGAACAAAGATGATTCAAAGCGGCTTGCTGGCAGTAGAATCATCCAAGAATGGCGCAAGTTTACAGGCAGATCAAGCCCTGCGCCGCTATCTTGATTTAGCGGCTTTGCCAATTGCTAAAGTATCCCACAGTGACAATCTATATGCTGTATATGTGGCGTACAGTCCAGACGGGCGGTACGTTGTATCAGGCGGGGGGAATACAGTGAAAGTATGGGAAGCACAAAGTGGTCGGGTAGTTGCCAGTATGTCGAGTTATTCCGTTAGCTCAGTGGCATTCAGTTCAGATGGCAAATACATAGCGGCAGGCGGATCCGATGGAACTGCGCGAGTGTGGGAAGTGAAAAGCGGACGTGAAGTTATTTCACACCCAACTGATCAATGGGAAGTATCCATGGCGTTTAGCCCAGACAGCAGATTTATTGCCTTGAGTGGAAAAAACTCCATCCGCGTCTGGAATATCAAAGATAAAAAAGAAGCCTTTCGTATAGAATATGAGGGTTTTGTCAACTATCTTACATTTAGCCCAGACGGGCGATATATTCTATCCAGTAGTAATGACCAGAGTGTACGAATTTGGGATGCACAAAGCAGACACGAGGTCATGAAGTTATCTCATTACGGCAAAATATACAAGGCGGTATTTAACTCAGACGGCAAATATATTGTCGCCGCTAGCGATAGCAATTATGTACGAGTATGGGACGTGAATAGCGGAAACAAAATTTTTGAGATGTATTACAAAACTGACATACGTGATATTTCCATTAGCCCTAATGGGCAATTTATTGTCTTCGGGAGCAAAGACGGCACAGCACAAGTATGGAGCATATCGTACAAGACCGAAGTGGCGCGCATGACTCACAATAGCGGAATAAACTCTGTGACATTCAGTCCCGATGGTAAATATGTAGCCTCTACCAGTTGGGATGGGGCTGCGCGAGTATGGAGCGCAACGACGGGACATGAAGTTACCCGTTTTGCCGACGCCAGCATATATTCAGTTGCTTTTAGCCCAGATGGAAAGTATTTGGCATCAGGAGGGTGTGAAAGTTTGATTTACTACCAAAACGGGCAACCTTTGATATGTCAAGGCGCTGCAAGAGTATGGGAAATTTCAAATGGGAGTCGGGTCGTTGATATTCCACAACGCAGTTCAAAAAAAGATTATGGTTATACAAATTCAATAATGTACAGCCCCATAAATAATAATTATGTCTTAACAGGCAATAGCGATGGGACTGCAAGGATTTGGGATATCCAAAGCGGACGTGAAATTACGCACATTTCTCTCGGCGGTAACGGGAATCCGGCGTATGCTATTTTCAGCCCGAATGGTAAATATATACTGACATACAGCACGTCTGACAAAACAGCACGAGTCTGGGATTCAAAAAGTGGTCTACAAATTTCATACATGGATCATATTAATTCCGCAACAATGGACTTCAGCCCAGATAGTCAACTTGTGGCTTCTGGTAATGTCGATGGAGCAACAATCGTATGGGAAGCCAAAACTGGACGCGAAATAACCCATATAGCTCAAAATAGCGCCATACAAGATATTAATAGTATTAGATCGAATTTTACTTTCAGTCCAGATGGGAAATATCTTGCATTTGTTGAATCAAGCAGAACACAAATTTTTTCAATAACAGAAGAAACAGTGCGAATATGGGATGTTTTTGGCGGACACGAAATAACACACATAACTTATCCTTCATGGATAACTGCCATAGCTTTCAGCCCAGACAGTAAACATATTGTGTTGGCAAATACTACGGATCAATTAAAAAAGAACTTTAACGGAATCGTGAGCATTCGAGAAACCTTAACTGGGAATGAAATTGCCAGTTTTATGCATCCATCTCACATATTTTCTATGATATTCACATCTGACGGGAAGTATCTCATAAGTGGGAGCGCTGACCGTCTCGGAACTATAGTGATATGGGACATGCAAGCTGGAAAGGAGTCTACTAGAATTTTGAGTGGCGACCCTCTGTACGGATCGAATTCTCTCTCGTTAAGTCCAGATAAGCGTTATCTCCTCGCAGATGGCTTTTCAATCCATATATGGGATCTGCAAAGCGATAGACCGCAAGTTGAGCTACGAAACGAGTTGACCGATAACACAACCTTTGTCACACACAGCCGCTACCTGCAAAGCAAAAACGAAATTTCCAAGTTTTCTTTTTCTAATTCAGGTTCATCACAATTTAGCCCTGATGGTCGTTATATTCTTACAATTGGCTGCGACTTTAATCACTATGGCGTTTGCAATGAACAGCACATCTTCATTTCGTATTGGCGTATTGAAGATTTAGCGGCAGAGGCTTGCCGTCGTTTGCCACGCAACTTTACGCGGGCGGAATGGGCACAATATTTTCCTAACGAAGATTATAGAGTAACTTGCTCCAATTTGCCAATTGAACCATAAACATGGATAAAAACCAATCCATCCAAGGCTTCCTCAGCGACGCCGCCACCCAACAATTTGAGCATCTCGCCCGCCTGTTTTCGCCGTTCCAGATAGTCCCACCCTATTTCACATCCACCTTTAACAAATAAACCAGCAAACGATGAAAAAGAAAGAACGGAATCAGCAGACTCAGGTGAACGGCGTTACTCAAGGCGAACAGGATGGAAACTGAAGCCAAAAAATTATTGATTAGCGGCGCGACGTGTGTGAGCATCCATGCGCCAGCGCCGGCAAAAATCGCCAAAGTGAATAGCGCCGCGCCCCACAACCCAAGCGGAAGCCAAGAAAACCGATCCGCATCTGAAGGCATCATCGTGCTAGAAACCGCGAATGTGAAATAAAACCATAAATAAAAATCTTTCACTTCCGGCAGAGACAATAAACCCTGCCAAAA
>JADLCG010000018.1 GCA_020847355.1 Anaerolineales bacterium
CGTTAGGTCACAGCCTGATTGCCTGGACCAACTTCCAGCGCGGAATGCGGCGCATTGCTCCCGATGAGGAAAAACTCAAAGCGGAATTAAATGCCCATTGGGAAGTCATATCCGAAGGCGCGCAAACTATCCTGCGCGCAGTTGGAAAATCCGATGCGTATGAAACCTTGAAAGAAAAAACGCGCGGACAAGTCTTAACCGAATCTGATTACAAGGCGTGGTGCGATTCAATTGACGTGGACGATGCAACGCGCAAAAAGTTAAAAACGCTTTCGCCTGAAAGTTATATCGGGCTGGCTGTTGAATTGACAAATAAATTTATCAAAGAATAATCAATCGCGTCAAAAACTATGCTCTCAAATAATGATTCACAACAAATCAAAATCAACCAAAGATGGTTGGATCTCATACGAGCGCTTGGTGCATTTTTGGTAGTAGTAGCGCACTCTAATGTATTTTTTCAGGGAAAAGGCTGGGGACCAAGCTCCGAATTTTACTTTGGTATGACTCGCTCTGCCGTGCCCTTGTTTTTCATGGCAAGCGGATATTTACTTCTTTCAAAAAATGAAACATTAATAGATTTTTTCAGAAAACGTCTGTCGAAATTACTAGTACCATTTGTAGTGTGGTCTGTAGTTTATTTAATTTGGAAAGAAGAAGGATTTGGCAAATCAATATATTCCATTGTGTGGGCATATATCATCAGAATTGCTAACCGCCCTAGCGAACAGCATTTATGGTTTTTGTATGAAATATTTGGACTGTATTTATTCACGCCTATTTTACGCCTATATTTGCAAAAGGCTAAAAAGTTAGATCTTTATTATTTTCTAGCCGCATGGTTCATTCTTATTCCATTTGTCTTTTTTTTAAGAGAATTCACGCCTATAAATTTAGGTCTTAGCTATCCTTTTCTGGGCGGCTATATAGGTTACTTTCTATTTGGACATTTTGCAGGTCGCTTTTTAGAAAATCCTAACAAGCGCATTGCATGGATCTTTTATATTCTAGGATCTTTGATTACGGTTTCAGGCTTGTGGTATCGCGCTCTTTATCATGTAAAAAGTCAATACTATGAAGAATATCTCAGTATGAATGTAGTTATTATGTCGTGGTCGCTTTTTGTGTTATTAAAAGATATTCAAATATCCGATCGGCTATACAAGTTCATTATTCCATTGAAAAACACTAGCTTTGGAGTTTACTTAGTGCACATGATTGTGATCACAGAACTCTTCACCAGAGAGCCTCTCTCCATCCTCACCAAAATTGGATCAGGAGCATACATACCTTTTATACTCGGGCTAATTGGCTTTATAGTATCTTTTATAGTAGTTTATATTTTGCAAAAAATACCTATACTGAAAAATATCGTCCCTGCCTAATTTAATATTTCAAAGCGTTACATAACATAAAGGGCAACATGAAATCCTATCGCAAAGAACTTTGGTTCAATCTCCCAGCGCGGCGCGGATTTGTGAACGTCACTTCACAAGTCGAGGAGGCGTTGCGCGAAAGCGGAATCAAAGAAGGGTTATGCTTGGTGAATGCCATGCACATCACCGCTTCCGTTTTCATCAATGATGATGAAAGCGGTTTACATCATGATTATGAAAAGTGGCTCGAAAAACTCGCGCCGCACGAACCCGTGAATGAATATCGTCACAATGACACCGGCGAAGATAACGCCGACGCGCACATGAAGCGCCAGATCATGGGACGCGAAGCAGTTGTAGCAGTGACTAATGGCGAATTAGATTTTGGACCCTGGGAACAAATTTTTTATGGCGAATTTGACGGCAGAAGAAAGAAGCGCGTTTTGATCAAAATCATTGGCGAGTAGCAGCGCCAAGCAGTACGAAAGGCAGAGCCAGTTGAAAGCTTATAAATATTTCGATGTCGTCATGGCGGCTTTTGTGACCGTATTGATCGTCAGCAATATCGCTTCCTCCGCCAAAATTGTAGATTGGGGCGTCAGCCTCTTCGGCTTGCCGCTCGCGTTTGACGCAGGCACCTTGCTTTTTCCAATCAGCTATGTTTTTGGAGACGTGCTCACCGAAGTTTATGGCTATCAGCGCTCGCGCCGCGTCATTTGGGTTGGCTTCTTTGCGTTGGCGCTCACTACGTTGACGCTCTGGATCGTTGGTCTTATGCCCGGCGAAGCGACTTGGCAATCCTATGCGGGAGATCAGGCATATCAAGCCATTCTCGGCGGGGTCAGCGCCGGCGGTATTGTTTTAGCCAGCCTCTGCGGATATTGGTTCGGCGAGTTTTTCAACTCCTTTGTTTTAGCGAAAATGAAAGTGCTCACCAAGGGTCGCTGGTTATGGACGCGCACGATTGGCAGTACTTTGATCGGCGAAGCGGTGGATTCATTGATCTTTGTGGCAATCGCTTCCGCCTTTGGCGTATTTCCGTGGAGTCTCTTTCTGACGCTCGCAGTTACAAATTATCTTTTCAAAGTCGGCATTGAAGTCTTGATGACTCCAATCACCTACTACATTGTCGCTCAATTAAAGCGCGTCGAAAATGAAGATTTTTATGATACAGATACAAACTTCAATCCGTTCATTGTATAAAATCCATTTCTCACACGTATAAATCGTTGAAAAAATTGATCAAGAACATATTACAAATCGGGTCTGGCAAATTATCCATCACTTCATTGATGAACGCCATTTCCGAAGGTAGTTCTGTGCCAGCCAGCCCGGCAGATACGGCTAGTTGAGCGAACGCCGCTTCCGGGTCCGGACTTTGGAGCGCCGCGCCAATCAACATTTTGATTGCGTCTGAATCAATTGGCTCTTTGGCTTTGACAATTTCAACGCATTCGCGCAAATCTTTGAGCAGGGCTTCCACGCTGTGAGCGTTGCCAAAGCTAACCGAGATGTGCAAATTACGGGGCGTGAGCGGCGTGGAAAATTGTCCCTGCAAATACCAGCCGCGCTTTGCCATTTCATCCGCAAGCTGATAGACGTTCAGAGAATCTGAAGCGAAAGAAAACATACACATCGCCGGCTGACCCAGCACGCGCAATTCAGGAATCGCGCTCACCCCATCCATCAATTTTTGCGCCGCAGATTGCACAGTTTGGACGATCTGCTTATAGCCCTCTTCGCCAAGAAAATTGAGAATCGCCCACGCGCCCGCGTATGGTCCGCCGCTTTTACTGCTCAACATCGTCGGGTTAATCAACGTATATCCAGTCGTATCCGTGCAGGCAAAAATTTGATATTTACGAATCGCTTTGCTTCGATACAGAACCGTCGAGCAACCTTTGGCGGCATAGCCGTACTTATGCAAATCGCACGAAAGCGAAGTAACGCCGGGAACCATGAAATCGAAATCGGGAATTTCATAACCCAATTTACGCATAAACGAAAGATGAATTCCGCCCACGCACGCATCCACATGAAAAAGCAAATTATGTTTTTGCGCCACAACGCCAATCTCTGCAATCGGGTCAATCACGCCTTGCGCGTAACTCGGCGCAGAGGCGATCAGCAAAATTGTATTTTCATTAATCGCGCGCTCCATATCCTCAGCGCAGACTTTGAATGTGGCAGGGTCAATATCCACCACCACTGGTTTAACGCTCAAATAATGCGCGGCTTTATGAAAAGCGGCGTGCGCGGTCTTGGGCAAAATCATTTCAGGTTGGGTAATTTGCGGCTTCTCGGCGCGGGCTTTATCTCTTGCAGTTTTAACCGCCAGCATAATACTTTCTGTTCCGCCAGAAGTGAGATGTCCCACCGCATTGGCATCGCCATGCAAAAGATTAATCACCATGCGGACAACGTCAGTTTCAAGTTTCAATAAGGATGGGAAGACAGTTGGGTCGAGTCCATTTTCAGTGAGGAAGGCGAGATACGCCTCTTTCATAACTTCGGCAGAGTCAGCGTTAGGGCTGTAGGTATAGCCGAAAACTTTTCCGCCCTGCCAATCCATATCATGCGCTTTGAAAGCTTGTAATGTGGCGAGAATTTCCTGTTTAGAAAGCCCGCTTTGAGGGATGTTCATAATCAATATCTCCAATTCATATAAATGAGAAGCGCTTACGCTTTGAACGTCTCGCGCCCAAGCGGATAACGCCACATACAAAATGCGATACACAAACAAGCAATCAACGGCATAATACCGATCAAAATGCGCGTGCCCCAAATCGCAGAAACGGATTGCACGTCTGAGCCAGCCACAAAGCCAGTAACGCCCATGATCAGCGCGAAAAATATACCTTCCAAAGAGAAGGATATTTTAGTCAGCCCGCCGTTCATACCAAAGAATAATCCTTCGCGGCTAATGCCCGCGTGACGCTTCGCATCTTCGTCAATCACTTCAGAAATTACTGGAAAAGGCAAAAGTAAAGTGGAGGTCAGCCCGGGCACAATGAGCAAAGTTCCAATTAAGCCGGTGTTGAAATCGTGGGCAAATGTCATCGCCAGCAAACCGGGGACAAAAGCCAGCGCGCCTACGATCCACGCTTTGCGATAACCTATTCGTGCAATCAGCGGACGCCAAACGAAGAACATTGGAATGCACAATAAAATCGGAATGCCTAAAAGGACTGCTTCAGCGTCGCCGCCGCCCAACTTCATTCCAAACACTTCCACAGAAGATTGAATGCCAAGCGCGTATTTTCTCCAAAACGGCAATTGCCCCGCCAGCGCCACCCAGATATATTCCTTGGCGATATTCGCGCCAAGAAACCAGCGGAACGGCACACTCCCAAAGACAGCGCGTAGCGAAGCGCCAAGACTCATATTCTCTTCGTTTTCCGGGACGGGTTTTTCTTTCACGCCCAGCATCGCGATCAAATAACCTGCGGCGACCAACGCGCCCATGATTGCGCCCATCGTCAAGTAGCCAACGCTTTCGGCGAGAATCGGCGCCAGAATAAACGCCAATAACATGGCAATCGCTCCCAGCGCTTCACGCACAACTGCAAGGTCAACGCGATCGCGCGGCGTAGGCGCAACCTCGGGGAACAAGGCGTTGTAAGCGATATAAGTCAGGCTATATAGCGTATCGAAAATAAATAGAATAATCAGAAAGTATGCCGCGAGGACGAACGGGCTGTGATTGGGCGGCGTCCATAAAAAGAAAAAGGACAAGCCCAGCGGAATTGCGCCATACAACACATACGGCACGCGCCGTCCATGCTTGGAGCGCGTCCGGTCGGAGAGTTGCCCCATCAGCGGGTCGTTGATCGCGTTCCATAAACCATAGATCGCCCAGAGCGTCCCGATCACCGCGCTGGATACGCCAAGCACATCTACATAATAAAATTTGATTCGATTTTGGAAAACTTCGTAAGCGATCGTATTTGCAAAATTACCGAATGCATAACTAATAAACTTTGTAACTCTCTTCATAGACAGGCTCCTGTGCTTCTGTTTCAGTGTAGAATTGCCAAATCAAGTTCGTTATAAGTTTTATTCAGGCTCAGCGTCAATCTTTACCGCAAGGGCTGATTATACTCCGCGCAAGTTTGAAGCTCTAATCAAAAAAACGAAGGGAGCGTCTAATTCTGCGGGCTCTTTAGCCCATTCCTTTAGACGCTTCCAAAATGAAGAAAAGATCATGGAGAATAAACATCATGCGTTTACAAAATAAAATCATCGCCACATTGATCGCCGAAGGCGTGGAAGACCTTGAGTATTACGTTCCGCTCATGCGCTTGCAAGAAGAAGGCGCGAAAGTTCTCAGCGCCGGATTGGATCTAAAACCCGTAAAAGGGAAAAACGGATTGATCATTACGCCCGACGCAAAAATTGAAGATTTGAAAGCCAGCGAACTTTTTGCATTAATCATCCCCGGCGGTTTTGCGCCCGATAAATTAAGAAGATATGACGTTGTAAAAAAATTCGTTAAGGATGTAAATAATGCCAACAAAATTATCGGCATTATTTGTCATGGCGGCTCAACGGCAATTTCAGCGGGGATTATCAAAAAAGGTCAGCGTGTAACCGGCTCCGCTGGAATCAAGGATGATCTTGTAAACGCGGGCGGGGTTTGGGTTGACGAATCTGCTTTTCGAGAGGGCAACCAGGTTTGGGGTAGGGTCGTGGCGGATATTCCAGATTTCAACCGCGAATTGGTGAAAGCGTTAATTGAAAGTTGAGTTCATCAAAAGATGTAAAAAGAAGTAAAATAGCCCAGTAAAGGGGTTAAACTATAAAATCAAATAAGGAGATTAAGCAGGCAATAGAAACTTCTCAATCTAGCCAGGGTTTTATTTTCAAACTACCACTTAGAAGGAGGTTCATATGAACCAAGTAGAAAGTGAACGAAAACCGCTTCTCTCTGCTCGTCAAGTTGGTATCGCCGCGGCTTTTGGCGGCGCCGCGCTAGCGGTTGTGCTAGCCGGGCTCACTATCCCAATACCCGGCACGCCGATCGTCACCGATCCGCGCGAAATTTTTACGACAATTGGCGCGTCTATCGCTGGGCCAATTGGCGGTATCGTAATCGGAATTCTAGCCGGCATTGCAGAACCTGGAATTCCATTGGCTAGTCTGCTCGCTCACATCGTCGGGGGAATTTATAGCGGGTTAGTTTATAAAAACCTAAGTTGGCGTTTCAATCACAATAAAATTCTGTCTTTAGTTTTATGGGCTTTACAGGTGGTCGGCTATTATATGCTGATTGTTGTTCCGCTTTTTGCGGCTGGCGTCACGCTATTTTATCCCGATCCGGCTAACGGCACATTTTTCGCCTTCCTTGGGTCATTGGAAGTTACCGTCTTACCTGAACTAATTTTCACTACTACAGTTACAACCATCATCATGGCCGCCTTGCCAGAGCGCTATCGCAGACCTCTCTGGTAGCAATTCTTCCAAAAGCGTTAGTTTTATTACAACTTCCCAAGTCACAACACAACTGTTGTGACTTGGGTTATATTTGAGGCGGAGCATTGATGGATTACGATATAGAATTTACCGACGTGTCATTTCGTTATGCAGGCGCAACAAAAGACGCTCTGCAGGCTATTAATTTAAAGGTCAAGCAGGGAGAGATCATACTGATCACCGGACCTGCAGGCAGTGGAAAAACAACTCTATGCAGTTGTATTAATGGGCTGGCGCCGCATTACCACGAAGGCGAATTGAAAGGTCGAGTCACTGTCCGCGGACACGATACCAAACACTCCCGCATTGGCAAGTTAGCGTCGCTGGTGGGGATGGTATTTCAAGATCCGGAAAGTCAATTGGTGACCAGCACAGTTCTAGATGAAGTGGCTTTTGGTCCAGAAAATCTGGGAGTGCCGCGCGCTGAAATTGATGAGCGCATAAAAGAGGCGCTTAAAGCCACCCGTCTCAGCGGTTATGAAGAACGCGAACCGCATTTTCTATCAGGCGGCGAACAGCAAACCTGCGCCATTGCGGCGATATACTCAATGCAACCTGAAGTTTACGTAATGGACGAGCCGCTCTCCAATCTAGATCCATCGGGCCGCATTCAAGTGCTACAAGTGTTAATAGATGTAGCAAAGCGTAGAAAGAAAACATTGCTCATCGTGGAACATGCTTTAGATGAAGTCTTACCTCTCGTGGATCGTGTCATCATCATGGATCATGGACGAATTATTCGCGACGGCACAGTGGAGGACGCAATGGTCGGCGGCGATATTCCCAATGTATTCACGCGACCGGGCATTGTCCAATTGGCGGATACTTTTGGGCTTGACCGTATGATTTTTTCTGCGGAAAAGTTCTATCAAGAACTTAATGCGCGCACCCCATTACCGGTCATTGATATTTCTAATCAACCAGATCCACGCGGTACGCCAAGCACAAAGCCTGTTATTGAACTCAAAGACGTACATTTCTCCTATCCGAATCAACCTCCCGCGCTCCGCGGCGTTAACTTAACCGTTTATGAAGGCGAGTTGCTGGTAATTCTTGGCAGAAACGGATCTGGCAAGACTACAATGGTACGCCATGTTATTGGCTTACTCCAACCTCAACAAGGCTCGGTTCATGTCCTTGGTCATGATGTAAGTCAAACGCCAACATATCTGCTAGCGCAAGAAGTCGGTTTCTGCTTCCAAAACCCCAATCACCAAATCGTTTCATTCAACGTTAGAGAAGAAATGCTTTTCGGTTTACGGGCGCATAATATTGATCCGGCTGAACATGAAGAGCGGATTCGACGCGCACTCGAGTTAGTTGATCTAATGGATATGATTGACGCAGATATCTTCAGCCTGGGCAAAGGGCAAAAACAACGCTTAGCTCTCGCCTCCATACTAACGCTCAATCCTAAAATTTTAATCATTGACGAGCCGACCACTGGTCAAGACCCGCAGATGACGCGCGAAATATTTGAGGTCCTCAAGCGCCTCAACAGCATGGGCACTACCGTGGTAATCATTACTCACAACATTCAACATGCCGCCGCTTATGCCCAGCGCGCTATCATTATGAATACCGGCGAAATTGTTTTCGATGGTCCAGTGCTTCGATTAATTATGAGAGCGGATATCTTAAACGCAAACTCGCTGACCCTGCCCGACGTGACTAAATTAGCGCTTCGTTTGCGCGATCACGGTATTCCAGCCTGGACCTTCACATACGAGCAACTTGAAAATTTCATTAAATTACTAGTGGAGAAATCCAATGGCAATTGAATATCAAAAGAAAGACTCCTTACTCCATCGTCTCGATGCGCGAACAAAACTACTGCTATTTATAGCAATGACGGTGCTTGCAATCGTGGTGGTTGACCCAATTCTAATGGGCATTCTTTTTATAGGGCTATATTATGTCGGCGCGCGTTGCGTGGATCGTAAAGTGTTGAACGCCAATCTGCGTATCTTGGTATTGGTTTTCCTTACTTTCTCATTGTTCCAAATCATTTTCTTCACCAATAAAAACGCCCATTTCCTCTTCTACTTAATCCCATTTACCCAATGGCTACCCGTCACAATAGAGAGTTTAGTTCGCGCAGTAGCCGTATTCTTCCGCTTTTTCAGCGTAGTCTTAGCCGTGCATTTGATGCTCTACACAACGCCGCCGGTAGATCTGGCTCTAACCATCACCAAGCACAAGAAACGCCCGCTCGCCTCATACATCCTCAACACCGTTATCCTCGGCGTTCTCTTCTTTATTATTGCGCATCTAACCTCGCTGGATACCATCCGCTCTCTGCCATATAACACGACGCAACAAAGCGCAATTGCCTTCGTCGTCTGTTTGGTTATCGCATTTATCGCACAATGGATTATCGGCAACGGCTTACCGCCGGAAATGGGCATGGCGCTCACGCTTGGCTTTGGCACGGTAGGCTTGCTCTCAAAACAAACGGAGATCATCAACGATGCGCAACGCGCTCGCGGATATAACATTCAACCGCCCAACCTTATCTTACGTCTAAAAGTCTTTGCCGCCTTACTTCTGCCTGTATTTCTAGCAACGCTTGAGCGATCGCAAGATATTTCAGTCGCCATTCTTTCACGCGGGTTTGATTACAAGATTGACCAACGCACTTATCGTCGTCAATTACAATTTACAAAAACAGATTATTCTGTATTATTTTTTCTAACGCTTCTATTGCTTGGCGCAATGTACTTAAATTATCTGCATTTAGGCAACCCAACCGAACAATTTATACTTTCTTTGATGAAATAATAATCCGATACGTCAGATTGGAGAAAAAATATGAGCGAACATTTTCTTGACGGTTCTATAACGCAACCTTTCTGGGACAATTCAGTTACGCCACGGCTGGAAATCAATTCAGGCGATACCGTAACGTTCGATTGCCCTGAGCCGTGCGGACAGGTAACTCCAGATTGGAACGATGAAATGATGGCGAATATAGATTTCGCCCCTATCCATGCATTGGTCGGCTCAGTGTACGTGAAAGGCGCCAAGCCGGGCGATGCGCTTCAAGTGGAAGTTCTAGATTTCAAGCATAAAGGCTGGGGCTGGAGCGGCCACTTGCAACACTTTGGCTTACTCCAGGAAGATTTTGACTTCGCTTATATCCATCATTGGAAACTCGAAGGCGATCAATGTATCTTTGGCGTAGGCGATATCACGCTTCCCTTCTCGCCATTCTGCGGCTCGATGGGCGTTGCTCCACAGGAATCTGGTCGCTTCACTACGATTGCCCCCGGTAAATTTGGCGGCAACATAGACGTCCGAGATTTAGGCGTTGGATCCACCGCATGGTTCCCCGTTTTTGTTGACGGCGCTCTATTTGCCTGCGGCGATTGCCATAGCGGACAGGGCGACGGCGAAATGTCCGGCACAGGAATCGAATCCCCCATGACAGTTACACTGCGCCTCAGTGTACGCAAAGATGTTTCAGTCAAGGAGTTACAATTCCAAACGCCCAGCCCGCTTTCTAAAATGGATCGCGCTGGTTATCACGTCACTACCGCAAATGGACCAGACTTAATGGAGAATGCTAAAAATGCGGCTCGGTACATGATTGAATGGTTGGTAGACACCTACGATCTTACCCGTAGTCAAGCGTACGTTTTGTGTAGCGCCGCAGGCGATCTCAAAATTAGCGAGATCGTAGATGCGCCTAATTTTATCGTTTCCGCATATATGCCGCTGAGCATTTTTAAGCGCTGAAATAAAAACTTATTCCTATATGAATAAAAAATCCGGAAGCCCTGTGGCTTCCGGATTTTATTACTCGTCCAAAACTAAAACGGCGTTCTTAGAACAAGTGACTTGTTCTTTAGCGCCGATTTTGGGCAGTTCTAAAAATGGGTTATTGAAGGTATCCATATTAAAGCTAGCGCCGCCGATTTTCACTTGCACGCGCACCACCGAACCGAGGAAGGTAATATTTTCAATGACGCAATCCAAGACGTTATCTTTTTTGTGTTCGGAGAGAAAGCTAAAGCGCTCAGGTCGAATGGAAATGCGGATCGCTTCCCCTTTTTTGCGGGAAGCGATTTCTGAGGCGGTGACAAATTGAACGCCGCCCACATTCAAAAGTCCTTTTGCCGGGTCGGTCACCTCAGCGCTGGCAGTGTTGAGCGAGCCGACGAAATTTGCCACAAAACGAGTTTCCGGGAAGTTATAAACTTCAAAGGGCGTGCCAATTTGCTCAACCTTGCCTTCGTACATCACGACAATGCGGTCTGAGATGGATAACGCTTCTTCTTGATCGTGCGTGACAAAGATGGCGGTAATATCCAACGCTTTTTGAATGGCGCGAATTTCCGAACGGAGTTGCACGCGAATTTTAGCGTCTAAAGCGGAGAGCGGTTCGTCCAATAAAAGCACTTGCGGGCGATTTGCCAAAGCGCGGGCTAAAGAAACGCGTTGTTGTTGCCCGCCGGAGAGTTGATAGGGATATTTATTGGCGTGCTTTTCAAGATTAATCAACGTGAGCATTTCATCCACGCGCTGCTTAATCGCCTCTTTAGAATCTCGGCGAATTTGCAAACCAAAGCCGATGTTTTGAGCGACCGTCATGTTTGGGAACAAAGCATAGGATTGAAAGATCATGCCGACATTACGCTGGTTCGGCGCTTTATTGGTAATCTCCACGTCATCCATGATGATCTGCCCGGTGGTTGGCGTTTCAAAGCCGGCGATCATGCGTAAGGTGGTCGTCTTGCCGCAACCGGAAGGTCCGAGAAAAGATATGAACTCGCCTTTTTTGACGTCGAGATTGAAATCCTGCACGACAGTAGCGCCGCCGAAATCTTTAGATATTCTAGAAAGAGCCAGATGTGTCATGTAAATTTTCCTCGGATGAATTAATGTCCGCCGGCAATTTGGCTTTGCTCGCCGCCACCGCTACCGCGACCAATGAACTGAATAACGCCCATCGCCGCCCAAGTCAGCGCAAAGCTGATGATCGCCATCGCCGCCGGTTCGTATGCCTTTTGTTGAATTAGATAAGTCATATACGGCGCAAAGGCGGGTTTGACCAGATACTGAGCCAGAATCAACTCGCCGATCACGATTGCGAAACTCAAGAAAGCGCCGCTCAAAATCGCGACGCGGATATTCGGCAGAATGATTCTGAATAAGATCGTCCCCCAGCCCGCGCCCAAACTTTGACCGGCTTCGGTTAATGTCCGCACGTCAATGGCGCGTAAACCCGTATCTATGGCGCTATACATATACGGCATGGATAAAACCGTATAAGCGGCAACCAATAAGACGGGGCTATCCACAATTAACAGCGGAGGCTGGCTAAAAGTGCGGACTAGCGAAAAGACATAAACAATCGCCGGTATAACAAACGGTAACATGGTGATAAATTCGACCGGGATGCGAAACTGCGGCAGTTTTAAGCGAATGAGATAAGCCGTAGGGACGAAGATCAGAACGCCGACAATAATAGTCAAAACGCCCCACAGGACTGAATAAGAAAAGTTATAAACGAAATTTGAATCGTTGAAAACATGCTGATAAGCGGTGAAACTCAAAACGTTAAGTTTGGCGCGCAAGGAAAAGAGGAACGTAGCGATAAGCGGCAGGAAAAAATAGAGGATGCCTAAAATCATCCAAAACCAAGCCCAAATTTTGCCGCCATGTTTTTTGACTGTCGTTAGATTCATCGTAGCCACCTTTCGGTGCGTTGTTGAAGCAGAGCGCGCGCGATAATTGCGAACGCCATAATAACGACCATGCCCAGCGCTAAAGCGTAGCCTAAGCCCGGGTCGCTGAGAATATCGCCGCGGAGTTGCGAGCCGATCACAATCGTCACGAGGTTGATCTGTCCGCCAGTCAAAGCCTGCGCGGTAGCGAATGCGCCGAAAGAATTTCCAAAAAGTAAAACAACCGCGCCTAAAATTGCCGGCAGAAGAATTGGAAAAGCGACATAACGCCAGTATTGCGCGGGGCTGGCGCCCAAATTTTCCGCCGCTTCCACCCATTCGCGGCGCAAGCCGTCAATTGCCGGGCTAATAATCAAGACCATTAATGGGAATTGAAAATACATATACACGATGCTCAACCCCCAAAATGTATAGAGCGTAAAACCGTGATGATAAGGATTGAAGCCTAATGCAATCAAAACTTTAGTTAACTCGCCGGATGGGCTAAGCAAGGCGATAAATGCGAACGCCAATGGGACTCCGGCGAAGTTGGAAGCCACGCCGCAGAAAGTCATCAAACTGGAACGCATAAAACGCGGCAAGCCGCCGCGAATGGCGGAATAGGCAAGCAAGAAACCAAAAATGCCGCCGCCCACCGCCGTGATCACGCTGATTTTTATGCTGATCCAATATGCGCCCAAAAGATAAGGATCATGCAAAAGTTGCGTAACATATTTGAGCGTAAAAACGTGCGTGCGCGAATCTTGAAAGCTACGCACGCCCAATGTGGAGGCTGGATAAAGCAGAAATAAAAACGTAAAAATAAAGAACGGGGTTAATCCGAGCCAGGTCCATGAAATTTTTTTAGAGGCAGGGCGCGCTTGCGGCGCGCCCTGTTCTACAATATTTTTAACGGTCATGGGGTTACGGAGCGGGCGTGGGGATATCAACGCCAACGGTGGACATCCAGCCTTCGGTGATCAAGGTCTTCGCCGCGGCAAGTTGATCGCCATTAGGAGCGACTGCCGAAGAGAAAGCGCTGGAAGCGGGAAGCTTGGCGGCTAAATCTGCGGGAATGGCGCCACGGGCTTCCATTTCAGCTTGTTGCACGCCATGAGCATAGCCTCTCATCCAAGCCAACTGACCTTCGTCAGAGTGCAAGACTTCCATCCACAATTTCGCGCAATTCGGGTGGGGCGCATACGCGCTAATCGCCTGAACATACATGCTGGCAATGGTCGGCGAAGGATAGATAACCGTAGCGGGCGGGTTGCCTGCCCAAGTTTCTTTATAACCATAAGCTAGGTAGTCCCACGTAAAGACGATGGGCGTTGCGCCTTGCGCAATGGTGCCGACTTTAGCGATAACCGGAACGAAATTTCCGGCTTGATTTAATTTGTTGAAGAAATCCAGACCGGGTTGCGCGTCATCTAAAGAGCCGCCATTCGCCAAGGTTGCGGCAAAGACGGATTGAATAGCTTGGTTGGAGCTACGCGGATCGCCGGTGAGAGCCACTTGTCCCTTGTATTCGGGTTTCAAGAGGTCTTCCCAATTTTGCGGAGGGTTCTTAACTACGGTGTCGTTGGTCATCATCGCCATTACGCCATAGTAACCGCCGGTCCAATAGCCTTCTGGATCTTTCGCGGCGACGCCCAAGAGGCTATCTGGAATTTTGTCCCAAGTTGAAACTTTATAGGGCTGATAATAGCCGTCCGCTTTGCCGGAATCGCCATACGCCCAGCCGACATCTACAACGTCTGGAGCTTGCGGTCCTTTGTTGTCTTTGTTGGCTTCAATCGCGGCGAGTTCATCCGCCGAGCCAGCGTTGGGGTCGAGCGAATTAATCTTAACGCCGGAAGTCATTTGGAAACTGGCAAAAATCTCGCCGTAGTTCGCCCAATCTGGAGGCGTGGCGATGATGGTTAACATCCCCTCTTTTTTACAAGCGGCAACCAAATCCTGAGGCACGCTTTTGATCACTGTGCCGGTATAACCTTCGGCAACGTCCGGAGCGGCGGCTCCGCCACCGCCACACGCGGAAAGCAATGTGGCAGTAATAACAAATAAAGCAAGCAAAATCTGAAACTTGTTCGTACGCATTCTCTATCTCCTTTGATCGTTGATAATTGATTGAACGAACGAAACAACTTGCAATACTTTGTCTTTATACCTCCTGTCTGTCAATCTCGTGCTGACATTTTAACATTTTCAATATTCAAAGTCAAACCAACCATTTTTTAACTCAAAACAATTGGATTAGACAAATGAAACGCCTAAAGCCAGCGATTGAGCGCCAAATAAATTAACGCCGAAAGCGCCGCGCTCGCTGGGATAGTAAAAATCCAAGTCGTGATAATCTCGCCAGCCACGCCCCACCGCACCTTGCTCAACCGTTCCGATGCGCCAATTCCGATAATAGACGAGCTAACGACTTGGGAAGTGCTCACCGGAAAACCGCCCAAAGAAGCGGCTAAGGAAACCAGCCCCGAGGTCAATTGAGCGGCGAAGCTATGCACCGGCTGTATCTTATAGAATTTTCCGCCCAGCGTGCGAATTGATCTCCAGCCGCCGAGCAAAGTCCCTAATGCAGTACTGCTGATACTTAATAAAATCACCCAAGTTGGAACTGTAAAATCTTTCAGCGCGCCGCTAATGACCAGACCCAACGTAATGAGACCCATCGTCTTTTGCGCGTCGTTTGCGCCATAGCTAAATGCCAAAGCGAGCGCCGTGCCCAATTGTGCGCGGCGAAAAAAGCCATTGATTCTTGGCGTGGCGTTGCGCGTCAAAAAATAGATCGCGCGCAAAACAAGGAAGCCGGTTGTAAAGCTGATAAACGGGGATAAAAGCAAAGCCAGCAAAACGCCATACAATCCGCCAAAGCGAATCAAGTTTGTTCCAGAAGCCACAAAAATAGAGCCGAGCAAACCGCCCACCAGCGAATGGGTCGAGCTATTGGGAATGCCAAACAACCAATTAAATGCGTTCCAAAGGATCGAGCCAAGCAAACAGGCAATCAAGACTTTCAAAGTCAACGCGTGGGCTTCCACGATCCCATCGCCAATCGTCTTGGCGACGCGTGTGCCAAATAAAAAAGGAGCCGCAAATTCTGCGAGAACCGTCATGCTCAGCGCCAAGCGCGGCGGAAAAGCCCGCGATGAAATCATCGTGGCGACGATGTTGCCAGAACTTTGTCCGCCGTTGATAAATTCAAAGATCAACGCCAGTAAAATTACAAGAAGCAGTTCAAAAGGGAACGGCATTTTAAGTTTTCTTCACCACAATATCCGCGATAATATTCGCCGCCTCGTCGCCGCGATCCGCCGCATTAGATAAATGCCGATAAACTTCGCGGAGTTTCAACATCTCCACTACGTGATGAATATCCTCCGGTCCGCTGAACAGCGCCGCCACCGCCTCGCGATAAACCGCTTCCACGCGATTTTCCAAAGCCTTGGCGCGTTGCGCGTGATCAATTGAAACGTTTGGGTTTTTAGGCAAGCGAATCACCGCCTGCCAAATTTCATAGGCGGCATCTCTTAATAAAGTGGCGATGCGCAACATATACGGCGTAGATTTCACGTTCAGGATCGCCATCTCCGCGGCGGTCGTATCCGCATAATCAATCACGTCGTCAATCGAGCGCGAAAGCGTAAAGATATCTTCGCGATCAAAAGGCGTGATAAACGTGCGATTCAGTTCGTCAATTAAAATTCGACGAACTTCATCCGCCTCTTTTTCCATAAAGGATAGTTGTTCAGCCACTTCGGCATTGCTCGTCTCCAAATATTTGACGAGTAGCTTCATGCCTTCAAAAGCAAATTCAGCCTGACGTTCGATCAAATTTTGAAACTTATCTTCCTTGCGTTTGAAAATACGAAACATAATGATCCTAACTTTAGCGTTATTCAACCAACGATTTCTTTACTTTTCTTTCAAGCTTGCGCTTCGGCAGTAGCTTTTCAGTTAGTTTGCGCGTCTCTTGGAACAAAGCGTTATCTTCCGGAATGCGGAATAACTTGCCGAGTTTGACAAATTGATTATCGCGGTAGGTCATCCGCTCTACGCGCAAAGTTCGCGCCAACCCCTTAATTTCCTGAACCGAAAACATCTCCAAGCCTGAGCGCGTCACCTTCAGCGAAGCCGCCGCAATCGCAAAACGAACGGACTCTTCCAAACTCCAGCCTTGTAAATACCCATAAATATAGCCTGATGAAAATGTCGCCCCTGCCCCAGAACCATCCACCGCCTTGACCTTCGGCGCATAAACTCGAATAATCTCATCGCCTTGCACCACCATACAACCTTGACTCGCCATCGTGATAATTGCAGTTTGAATCCCTGAATTAAATAATTTTTTAGCGACCGCCAACATTGCCTGCTTTTTGCCAATTTGCGCGGCGTCGGTCACTGCCTGACAAATCGTAACCAACCCGGCGTATTTCTTCAACAACTCTTTGTTTGTATGCCCATGTTCAAAGTTCAAAAAAACCGGCACATGGCATTCTTTGGCGTATTGCATCGCGCGTAAAATATGCGCATCGCCGTCGTACCAATCCACATACAGCAATTTTGATTGCTTGATTAACGATAAATCAGCAGAATCTAGCGTGCTGAGAATTTCTTCCGATCTCTGCCAAAAATACGTGCGCGCGCCTTTTTTATCCGAGACGTTAACTTCCAGCGGCGTGCGATATTTTTTTGTAAAACGCACCTTGCCCTGCACGCCCCATTTCTTTAACTTATCAGCCACATCGTGACCCAGCAAATCATCGCCGACGGCTGTGCCGATCATCCCAACCGGCACGCGCCATTGACTCAAATTGCAGGCAATGATCGCCGCGTCATCGTAAACATAATCGCTCACCTGATGCACGATTGCGCCGGTATTATGCCTAGGGAGTTTATCCAAAGCCATAATGTAAACGGGCGTCAACATGCCAAAACCAACGTAAGCGGGCGCTTTTGTTTTTTTCATAGCGAAGCAACCGCTCAGACGCGGCTGTCAGTCAATTAATCTATTTAGCGACCAATACTTCCACCGAACGCTCGGCAAGGTCTTCGCGCGTTTCTGAGCTAAAGCCTCGATCGGTGATAATTTTATCTATCTCGTCAATTGTTGCCACCGGAAAGTTGGAAACCGTTCCCCACTTGCTGTGATCGGCAACTACAACGACTTGGCCTTTGGTGCGATCAATCATTTTACGGACGACCTCCGCCTCGGCATTGGTCGGCACGGTGCAACCATGCTTGAGCGAAATTCCGTCCACGCCGAGAATCATTTTATTGGCAATGACCAACTCAAGGTTCGCCAGGGCGAAGCGTCCAGCCAACGAGTTAGAACGGCTTTGGAATTCGCCGCCAATCAAATAGTAGTGAAAGCCCGGCTCGCCAAGTTCCAAAGCGGCATTGACATTATTTGTAAAAACGGTGATGCGCGGATCATGCCGAATATATTTCAACACTTGCGTCGCGGTAGTGCCGCTATTAATAAAAACAATATCGCCGCCTTCAATTAGAGACGCGGCGAATTCGCCAATCAATCTTTTTTCTTCCGGGAAATTTTGGGCGCGTTGCTGATATTCTTGTTCCAAAAGAGCGCGCTGATTCAAAATTGCCCCGCCATGCGTTCTTTCTAAAACCCCTTTTTGTTCCAACCATTCTAAATCGCGTCGAATAGTCGCCTCGGAAGTTTCAAGCAAATCCATCAAATCGGTTGTACGCGCAATCTGATGAAGCCCTAAATATTCCTGTATTTTTTCGCGGCGTTGAGCTGGAATAAGCGGTTTACCCATTTGCAGGATTATATAGGAATTTGAAGGAATTTGCAAGTTTTTGAAATTTTGCTTATAATGCGCTCTTGTTTGAACCCAAAGCCATAAAATTTAGGAGCATTGCTTCATGTCAGAATTTCCAACACAGGCGCAAGTGGTTATCATAGGCGGAGGCGTGGGCGGGAATAGTATTGCCTATCACCTGACAAAACTTGGCTGGAAAGATGTGGTTGTGCTTGAAAGACATGAAATCACATCAGGCTCGACCTGGCATTCGGCGGGCTTAGTGGGGCAAATGCGCGCGGATGCCAATCTGACGCGCATGATGCACTACAGCACGGATTTATACAGAAGTCTCAAAGCGGAAACTGGTCAAGATACTTCATGGCGCGAAGTGGGCGGGATTCGACTTGCTTGTTCCGCTGAAAGAATGGAAGAAACAAAACGCTTAGTAGGCATGGCGCGTTCGTTCGGCGTGCCGATGGAATTAATTTCTCCGAGCCAAGCAAAAGATTTATTCCCATTAATGTCATTAGACGGAGTCATCGGCGCGGCATACACCCCGAATGATGGGAGCATTGACCCGACTGGATTGACCAACGCCTTATCCATTGGCGCAAAGAAACGCGGGGCGAGATTTTTTACAAACACCAATGTTGAAAAAATAAATCTCAAAAATGGTCGCGTCAGCGAAGTGGTGACGGATAAAGGCACAATCAAAACTGAAATTGTAGTGAATGCCGCAGGCATGTGGGGGCGCGAAGTTGGCAAAATGGTTGGGCTGAGTCTGCCTGTGATTCCGATGGCGCATTTATACATAATGACCAAGCCGATTGAGGGCGTGACCAATAAGTTCCCTAATTTGCGCGACCCTGATTTATTAGTCTATTGGCGCGAAGAAGTTGGCGGGTTGATTACAGGCGGTTATGAACGTCAGCCTGCTACGTTTGGCATGAATGGCATTCCACGCGATTTCAAATTCAAATTGCTTGAACCTGATTGGGAACGCTTTACGCCGTTGATGGAAAATTCAATTCGCCGCGTGCCTGCCATCGAAACTGCCGAAGTGAAAATGTTATTGAACGGACCCGAAGGCTTTACGCCAGATGGTGAATTTTTATTAGGTCCAACATCGGTCAAAGGATTTTGGGTGGCGTGTGCATTTTGCGCTCATGGACTCGCTGGCGCTGGCGGCATGGGCAAAGTGATGGCGGAATGGATTGTGGACGGCTCGCCTGAATGGGATACCTGGCGACTCGACGTAAGAAGATTTGGTCCGAACTACGACAGTTTAGAATATGCGCGCGCGCGAACATTTGAAACCTACACACAATATTATGATATTCATTATCCAGGCGAAGAGCGTTTATCAAAACGCAATGTCCGCATGTCCCCCACTTATTTTCGATTGCAAAGTTTGGGTTGTAGCTTTGGCGAAAAGATGGGTTGGGAACGCCCAAACTGGTTTAGAAAATATGAAGAACTCGCCACGCATGGTCACGAGCCACGCGGTTGGATGCGACACAATTGGAGTAGAGCCATTGGTCACGAACATTTGATGACTCGTGAACATGCAGGTTTGTTTGACGAAACGTCTTTCAATAAACTTGAAGTACGGGGCAAAGGCGCGTTAAACTTTTTGAATACGGTTTGCGCAAATCAAATTGACGTGCCAGTGGGTCATTTAGTTTACACGCAATGCCTTAACAAGCGCGGCGGCATTGAATGTGATTTCACTGTCAATCGTTTGGCGGAAGATCGCTTCTTCATCATCACAGGCACGGCTTTTGGTCAGCATGATATGTCTTGGCTTTCGTTGAACATGCCAGATGATGGAAGTGTAACAATTGAAGACGTCAGTTCAAATTACGCTTGTCTTGGCATGTGGGGACCCAAAGCCAGAAAGATTTTAGAAAAAGTTACAAGCGATGATGTATCTAATGCCGGCTTCCCGTATATGACTTCTAAACGAATGAGCGTGGGCGATGTGCCCGTCATCGCATCCCGCGTGACCTATGTTGGCGAACTGGGCTGGGAGTTTTACTGCCCGATGGAATATGGTCTGCGACTCTGGGATACGTTGTGGGAAGCGGGAGTAAGTGAAGGTTTAGTAGCAGGCGGTTATAAAGCCATTGAAGCGCTTCGACTTGAAAAGGGCTATCGCTATTGGAGCGGTGAAATTTCCCCCGATTACACGCCGTATGAATCCGGCTTAGGCTTTGCGGTGAAATTGGATAAAGATGGTTCGACAGGCTCACCACAAGATTTTATCGGAAAAGAGGCTTTGATTAAACAAAAAGCGGATGGAATCAAAAAGAAACTTTGCACAATTACATTAAGCGACGACCGGACGGTTGTGATGGGCAAAGAGCCGATACGCTCTGGCGCTAAATTAGTCGGTTGGGTGGCTTCAGGCGGATTTGGGTATTCGGTGAAGAAATCTATCGCTTATGCGTATCTGCCAATGGAATATGCTCAGGCGGGTACAAAGTTAGAAATCGAATGTTTTGGGGAGCAAGTGGGCGCAGAAGTCGCTCAAGCGATTCTATGGGACGCGAAAGGAGAAAGGATTAAGAGTTGAAAGTTGCAGGTTGCGAGTTGCGAGTTGCGAGACTCTCGTCGTTGCGAGCCACGCTCTTGTTCTTTGTGGCGAAGCAATTCCCCGACACCATCATAAGATTGCTTCGTCGGGAAAAGCGCCCTCCTCGCAATGACGATGATGAAGATAAAGAAAAAGTTGTTGAAACAAAAATCAAGCTAAAGTCAAGAATGAAGCGCTGTTCTTAAATCCAAAATAGGAGAATGCATATGATGGCAACACTTGCAATTGACAAAGCGATCGCGAAAGTCCCGTTTTTGGCGCATTCAAAGAATCTCAAGAAAATTCCGTTAAGCGGCGGGATCACCAATTTGAATTTTAAGATCGAAGCGGATGGGCGGGCGTATGTATTGCGCTTGGCTGGCGAAGGCACCGATCAACTGGGCATCAAGCGCGATGTGGAACACATGGCGAATAAAGTGGCTGGCGAGTTGGGCGTTGCGCCTGAAATTGTCTACTTTATTGAACCGGAAGGCTATATTGTGACGCGCTTCGTCAATGGCAAACGCATCATGCCCGAAGATATCGTCAAGCCGGATTATCTAGCGCGGATCGCCAAGAAGTTGCGAGTCTTTCATCGCCGCGCGCCGAAATTGAATAATGAGTTCAATGTGTTCAAGCGCGTAGCAATGCTGACTAAGATTTCCAAAGAAAATAATTCCAAATTCCCGGATGATTGGGATTGGATCATGCAAAAAATGAACGAAGCCAAAACGGCGTTGGAAAAAGCGCCTTATACGCCAACCCCCTGCCATAACGATTTGTTGAATCTAAATTGGCTTGAAGAAGAAGTGGCTGGCGAGATTGGCGAAATCCGTTTGCTGGATTGGGAATATGCGGGCATGGGCGATATTTTCTTTGACCTTGCCAATTTTTCGCATCATCACCGCCTGAACGAGGAGCAGATCGAAGATTTTCTGTATGAATACTTTGGGGAAGTGACCGATAAATATTACGCGAGATTACGTTTGATGTGGCCCATGTCTGAATTGCATGAAGCGATGTGGGGCACGACGCAAACGGGCATTTCTAAATTGGAAGAAGATTTTCAGGGCTATGCTGACTTATGGTTCGGAAGATTCCGTCAGCATGTAACTGATTTTAGATGGGAGCAATGGTTGAAAGATGTAGCGAAAAAGAAATGATGAAGGCAGAAGGATGAATGATGAAATAAGTAATCAGTAATTAGTGTTCAGTAAATAGTAATTGGTTAATAGTTGCAAGTCAAAGGTTGAAAGTTAGCTGTTTAATTAACAAAGATGAAAATGAAATATTGAATTTGGAGAGTTTGCTCTCTTCATACTTCATCCTTCATAATTCATCATTTCAAAAGGAGTAAACATGTCTATCGTAAATGCAAAAGAAATTATGATGCCGGCCGCCAAAGAAGGTTGGGCAGTGGGAGCGTTCAACGTCACCGATCTGCTTCAATTCAAGGCGGTGGTCGAAGCGGCGATTGAAAAGAAAGCGCCGGTGATCGTGCAAACTTCCGTCAAGCCTTCGCAATTTCTCGGAACGCAGTTGATGGTCAATATCTATCGCACCTTAGCCGAGTCCGCGCCTGTGCCGGTTTGTCTGCATCTCGATCACAGCACGGATATCGCCTACTGTAAAAAATGCGCGGATGCCGGCTACACCAACATTATGATTGACGCTTCCAAACAATCATACGAAGAAAATATTCGTCAAACCAAAGAGGTGGTTGAGTATTGTCATAGCGTAGGCAATATTTCCGTTGAAGGCGAATTAGGCACAGTCGGCGGCGTGGAAGATCAAATCAAAGTGGCGGAGGACGAAGCGCAATTAGCCAACCCTGAACAATCGGTTGAATTTGTCGAGCGTACCGGCGTAGATATTTTCGCGCCAGCCATCGGCACCGCGCACGGCGTGTATAAGACTAAAAATCCAAAGATTGATTTTGAACGCATGGCGACCATTCACAAAATGCTCAACGGCAATGGGATTAAAACTCCGCTCGTTGTCCACGGGGGAACAGGCTTGCCCGACGATTACATTGTCAAACTCTTACAGGCGGGCGGCGCCAAGTTCAACGTCTCAACTGAGTTGAAGCACACGCTGATTGACGCAAAATGGGAATATATCAGCGCGCACCGCGAAGAATACGATCCCGGCAAATTAGACGTTTTCGTCCGCGATGCAACGCGCAATGCGGTTATGGCGTGGATGGATAAATTAGGCTGTCCGGGCAAAGCGTAGAAACTCGACCATTGACAATGGACGATAGACCATAAACATCGTCAATGGTCAGCAGTCTATGGTCACATTACAAGAAATAATTAGGAGATAACAAATGACAAAAAATATTGAAGAATATTACGCCCCGTGGGTCAAGGGCATTCCAATGTACGTTTCGGAGCATATTGAATTAGCTTGGCGCAAGCCTGAATTACATCGCATGATGTCGAACGAGAACCCACTGCCGCCTTCCGATAAAGTTTTGGAAGCGATGTTCAAATACGCCAAGATGACCAATCGCTATCCCGATCAGGGCTTGGTGGTCCGCTCAAAAATTGCGGAATTGAACAACGTGGATGGTCCGCAAAATGTGATGATCGGCAATGGCTCCAGCGAAGTGTATGACAATATCTTCCGCATGTTCATTCAGCCGGGCGATGAAGTGATTCAACATACTCCCTGCTTCGGCATTTACGGTTTACGCGGAACTTTACTCGGCGCAAAGATGGTCTCTGTGCCAATGCTCTATGAAAACCACGCGCTCAAGTTTGATCACAAAGGCTTGATGGATGCAATTACCGATAAAACCAAAATTATCGTAATTCCCAACCCCAACAACCCCAGCGGCAATTTCATGGATCCGGAACACTTCGTCCCATTTGCCGAGACGGGCATTCCGCTAATTGTGGACGAAGCCTATATTGAATACGCGGGCTTGGGGAAATCTCAAGTTCAACTCACTAAGAAATATAAAAATGTATTGATCACTCGCACGCTCTCTAAAGCTTATGGCTTGGCTGGTATGCGCTTCGGCTACACGATCGGTCATGCGGACGTGATCAAGCAGATCGCCGGTTCTTTATTGCCGTGGAACGTCGGCACAATCCCGATGTGGGCGGCGTTGGCGGCGTTTGAAGATCAAGAAGGGCTCGCTGAACGCATCAAGTTCAACAACGACGCGGTGGACTACATCTCCGAATCGCTGAGCGTCATCCCCGGCTTCTATGTCATGCCATCCAGCGCCAATTACATTTTGTTTGATTGCGGCGAAACCGGCAAAACCGGCAAAGAAGTTTTAGCCTACGCCGAAACCAAAGGCATTATTTTGCGTGGCGAGAGTAAGAAGTATGGGAGCGACGGCTGGTTCCGCGTGACCGTCGGCTCGAAAGAAGAGAATGAGTTATTCGTCAAGACAATCCTTGAATTCTTTGGAGTGAAGAAATAATTACTAACCAAACCTGACAGGTCTTTAAGACCTGTCAGGTTTTAGGAGCTAATATGTCTAAAATTAAAGCAGTGTTCTTCGACCAAGACGGCGTGATTATTGATACTGAAAGAGACGGTCACCGAGTTTCGTTCAATATGACTTTCAAAGAATTTGGCTTCACGGATGAATGGAGCGTGGAGTATTACCATGAATTGCTCCAAATTGCCGGCGGCAAAGAACGCATGAAGCATCATTGGAAAACCAAAGGTTTTTCCAAGCCGCTAACAGAAGAAGAAATTGATAATCTCGTCAAAGAGATGCACAAACGCAAGACGGCTCTGTTCGTGGAACTGATCGAGAGCGGCAAACTGCCGTTGAGACCAGGCATTCATCGGTTCATGCAAGAGGCGCTAGATGCAGGGCTGAAGATCGCAATCTGCACCACGTCCAATGAACAGGCGGCGAAAGCTATCACTGAAAAAGTCCTAGCCGACATTAAATTTGACGAAGTGCTAGCCGGCGATATCGTGCGAAAGAAAAAGCCGGATCCGGAAATTTACAATCTGGCGTTATCAAAGTTAGGGCTACAACCTGACGAGGCGCTGGTTGTGGAAGATTCTAAAAACGGAGTCAATGCCGCCAAAGCCGCCGGATTAAAAGTAATTGTCACTACCAACGGTTACACCGAAAATGAGGATGTAAACGCCGGCGATATCATCGTCTCATGTTTAGGCGACGAACGCGAGAAGGCAAACCTGCGTAAAGGCGCGCTTGAAGGCTTCGATGGAATTGTGCATATAAAACAACTGCTCAAATTATTTGGTTAATTTAGCGATCTAAACCCTGCCGCTGACGATGCGTATCTATCGTAAAGCGGCAGGGTTTTAGGCATTATTAATATCGTCAAAGAAACACTTTGATCGAAGCGAGGAGGCTTTACTCAGCTATATACAACTGGTCTTCGTAAGCTCAGATTCTTGGTTTGCAAATCTACATTAAACTCAAGGAGAATTACGAATATGGCTAAAAGTTCTGAACAAGACAAGAAGGTCCTGAATAGTTTGGGGTACGCGCAAGAACTCTCGCGGCGCATGGGCGGTTTCTCAAATTTCGCGATTTCGTTTTCGATCATCTGCATTTTAGCTGGCGGTATTTCTGCGTTTCCGCTGGCGTTCAATTCAACGGGCGGCGGCGGAGCTTTTATCGGCTGGCTCGTAGGCGGCGCGTTTTCCTTATTGGTTTCATTTAGCATGGGACAAATCGCCTCTGCTTACCCGACGGCTGGCGGCTTGTACCATTGGGGCTCAATCCTCGGCGGGAAATTTTTAGGCTGGCTCACCGCTTGGTTCAATCTACTCGGCTTGCTGTTCGTTGTTTCTTCAGTAGACGTAGCTGTATATCAGGTCTTCTTCAGAGATTTATTGCTAGGCGCAACTTTTGGCGTGGATGTTTCAGGCTTTGGCTTTTGGCATCAAACTGTGGCGCTTTTAATAATTTTAATTTCACAGGCTTTGTTAAATCACTATGGAATTAAATTAACCACTCTCATTACAGACCTGAGCGGCTATTTGATTTTCGGATTGACTGTCGTCTTAATTGTTACCCTATTCGCCTTTTCGCCGGTTGCCATTGATCTCTCCCGCTTGACCACCTTCACAAATTACACCGGCGCGGCGGGGGGCGATGTCGTTCCGGCAACTGGAAGCGTAGCCTTGGCTTTCTTCTTTGGTCTCATTTACGTCATGTACACCATCACCGGGTTTGACGCATCGGGCCACACCTCAGAAGAAACGCATGACGCGCAGGTCAATGTGCCAAAAGGCATGTGGACTTCCGTATTCTATTCTTGGACATTTGGCTTGGTTTTGGTGGCGGCATTCATCCTAACCATGCCCGATCTTGGCGCCGCCGCCGGTTCAGGGTTTAGCGCGTTTTTCACGAATGTTTGGGAAACCTCGCGGATGCCTGCCGCGCTAAGAGCGATTTTGGCGATTGGCATCTTTTTAGTCAATTACGGATGCGGCTTGGCTTGCGTAACTTCCGCCTCGCGCATGATGTTCGCCTTCGCGCGCGACGGGGGCTTGCCCGCTTCCAAAACGCTCTCTCTAGTTGACACAAAAACCCGCACCCCCACTTATGCCATTTGGGTCTCTGTGATCTTGGCATTGATTACCTCCTATACTGGCAATATTGGCAAGACATTCGGCTTGCAAGTGGATATCTTCCTCGTGCTGGCAACCGCTTGCGCCGTGTTCCTTTACATTTCTTATGTAATTCCTGTGGTCGCTGGGATTTTTGCAGAAGGCAAAACTTGGACGAAGAAAGGTCCGTTCAATCTGGGAGCTTTATCGAAACCGATTGCGATTGTAGCTTCCATAGGCGTGTTCCTTTTAGCTACCACCGGCTTCTTCCCGCCTAACGAGCCCGTCTTTTACCTGACTGTGGCAATGGTTATCCTATTGCCGATCATCTGGTTTGCAGGAATCAACAAGAGCTTTGAAGGCGTGCCCACCGGCGAAAAAATCAAAGAACGCCAAAAAATGATCGCCGAAATCGAAGCGCAATACAAAGATTAGAATTCGATTCAACATAGAAAATGCCGTCTATCTAGACGGCATTTTCTGTTCCTTCATTCGTTCGCTCTAATAATCTTCGCGCCAAGCGCCTTTAGTTTTTCATCTACTCTTTCATAGCCGCGTTCGATCTGGATGATGTTTCTAATCTTTGATTCGCCTTCTGCGGCGAGCGCGGCAATCAGCAACGCCATCCCGGCGCGAATATCGGGACTTTCTAGCCTTTCTCCATACAATTGAGTTGGTCCCTGCACCAAACAGCGATACGGATCGCACAAAATAATGCGCGCGCCCATGCCGACTAATTTATCCGTAAAGTACATGCGCCCCGAAAACATCCAATCGTGAAAGAGGACTGAGCCAGAAGTCTGCGTTGCGACTGTGATCGCAATGCTGGTTAAATCAGTTGGAAAAGCGGGCCAGGTATTCGTTTTGA
>JADLCG010000019.1 GCA_020847355.1 Anaerolineales bacterium
CTGCTGGAGAAAATCAGCGCGATGCGCAAAGGCGACGCGCCGTTTTCAGCGCGCTCATTTTATGAAGACGATCAATTGAAAGTGGTTTTTCGGTAAAGAAAAAACGGCTTATTTCAAATCGTAAAAAATCAACAGCGTACTGCCGTATTTTCTTTGTTCGCCTTCTTCCAGATTTTGCAATTCAACGGCTTGATATTCCTTCGGGTCAATTTGCACGATGACGGTTCCGTCTGCGCCGAGCCAATTGATATTTTCGTCCACATGCTTCAAGGCGTTGAGCCACATTTCTTGATATTGCGGCGGAGCGATATAAATATATTCAAACTTTTTATCGGGCAAACCTGCCAACATTGTGAAAGCGTCGCCGCGCCGAATTTCACTTTGCGCGTCCAATTTGCAGTGACTAACATTTTCTTTGATGGTTTCAATCGGCGCGCGATTCAAATCTGAAAAGCGCGCAAACGCCGCGCCGCGACTCAGCGCTTCAATCCCAATTGCGCCTGTGCCGGCAAACAAATCCCACCAAGTTGAGTCAATTACATCGTCTGCCAAAATATTGAACAGCGCTTCTTTGACGCGGTCCATCACCGGGCGCGTGGTATCGCCGGGCACGGATTTCAACTTTCTGCCTTTGGCAATGCCAGAGATAACGCGCAGACTCATGCCGCGCTCTTTTTTGCCGCCGCAATATTTTCCGCTGGCGATTGATAATAAACCACGCAACCCGTACCGAGGATGAATCTTTGATTTTGGGTTTGCTGAATTGCGTCTGCCGCCTCTTCCTTAACTTTGGCTGGGTCGCCATGCAGGAGCGAATCCTGCCTCAAGCCGCCGCAGACTGTGCCTTTGAAGAGATTCTGCGCTTCGCTTAAGGATGGATAGGTTTCTCGATCGTGCCAATTGACGATTTGAAAATTGAGCAAACGCAATAATGAAAAATAAATTTCGCTTCCATGCAAATGAAGCAGGTTGCACCATAAACCGTCGGTTGGTTTGAGCGCCGCTTGATCGCTGGGCGCGCCGAAGATTTTATATTCGTCTAACGTGAGAAGCTTAGATTGCGCGTGTTGTACGGCGTAAAAAACGCCGTCAATGCCGGTATCTATGGCGGCTTCGATGAATTTTTTTGTAGTCTGTGTGATGGTTTCAAGCCCTTTATGCACGGCTTCGGGATATTTTCGCAGATGCTCGATGAGCAAATCATTGCCCGCTAAATTTTTGGCTTGCGATAGCGGATTGAAGATCGTTTGCAAGAGCGGCGTGTCTGGGCTGAGATTCTGCCGAATGAGACGGAGGCAGGCTAACTGTCCAGAAAGATGCGGGGCGGTAGTTGGGTCAAGGACTGATAGCGCTTCCCAATCCTGCGGTTTTTGAATCACATGCTTGATGTATGCCCGCGAGCCTTCGGGATTGTTTTGCCATTCATCTTCCACGCCCCAATCTTTAACGGCGAACGAAGAAGCGGGCGTAACTTTGACGAGATCGAAATCATACGTTTGTTGAAATTCCAGCGTGGCTTTGACGAGCGTTTCAGGGTTTTGATCTTCGTTGGGGAAGTGCCGCCACAATGCGATCGGCGTGCGGTCTGGCGTTTTGCCTGCGAGCGTGGTTTGGATTCTTTCTCGATGTGTGGTCATAAAATTTTCTCGATTCGATAGCGGATGAATTTTCCTTCACGGAATGTTTTTTTGATTACAAAGCCGTTGGATTGACACATGCGTAAACTGGCTTCGTTCCAAGTTTCGATACTGCCGACGATTCTTTTATACCCGGCTTTACGCGCTTCGGCAAACAAGCCTTGCTGAAGCGTGCGCCCAACTTTTTGACCGCGATAGGCTTCGTCAATGGTGAGATATAAACTTTCCAGCGCGTCGGCTTCGTCTTTCATTTGGCTTTTGATTGTGACGCTTGAAATTAATAATTGCATAAATGCCGCTGGGCGCGTGAAGATGACTTTGAGAATTTCTTTGACGAACCAGAATTTATCGTCGGCGAGTTGCGAAGTTAAAGCGGAAGGCTCGGGCGAGGCGATGTTGTAGCCGATAATTTTTTGCGTTTGATCGTCAATGGCGAGTACGCCGATCGCGCGCGGATCTCGAATCACAATTTCAAAGTAGCGTAAAACAAATGGATAGCCGAGTTGAGTCAGCAAGCCGTGATCTTCCAAATGCAGTTTGGCGATTTCAGGCAATTGCTCGGGCTTTAATGCGTTGAGTGGCTGAATGGCGTAGCTCATACTCTCCAATATTAACCGCAAGCGCGATTTTAGGCTAATCCGCGAATGAGATATGGACCGATGAAATTGACGATAAACGCGGGCAGTCTCTTCCAGACCGCAATCACCAATTGAAATTTGGGACTCTTTTGATTCAACGCGGGGATTTCAGCGCCTTCTGCCAGCCAATACCAATATGCCAACGGCTGTTTCTTAGGCGACCATTTCATTTTGAAGATTTCGTTGCCCGAGCCAATTAAGCTCCGGCCCAAGTCAAAAGTTTTCAAGCCTTTGGAAATTCCACGTTCAATCACCGACCAATAAAAGAACTCGCCCGCGTATAACGTGCGTTTATCTTTTAAAATGTTCGCGTGTAAATTTGAGATTATCTCGCCTTGATAAATAAAAATCCCCGCGCCGCTGATTTTACGTTGTGAATCGTAAATGACTGCAAATTCTAAACTGTTGCCTAAATATTCCGCCATCGTTTTGAGATAGGCTTTGCTGTGATAAGGCGAACCTAACTCGTGCATACTTTTGGCTAAGCCTGTGTAAGCGTCATCCAACAATTCCAGATGCCCGAAACGAATGGACAAACCTTTTTTGAGCGATTTGCGAACGTGGTTGCGATGATCGGATGAAAAGGTTTTGAGCAAGTCGTCCGCTTGGGCGGGCAGATCAATCAGATAGGTGCAATAAAGCGGATGAGAATGCCAATTTGGCGGCGGCGAAGCGGCGGCAATGCCGCGAATTACGGCGTAACTAACTTTCAATTCGCCGGCAAGTTCGCTTGCCGCTTTGAGTAATAAATCCCGCGCCTCGATATTTTCATAAGCGAAGCCGCCATAACTGCCGTAAGGCGCGGTGGTTAGATAATGTCCGAAAATAGGATGCTTGATTTCCGCTAAGTTCAGCGCGCCGAAAACTTTTTCAGCTTCTATGACCTTGAAGCGATGGATATTGTAGCCATACATTTTATAGACGAAATTAGACCAAGCGTCTAAACCTGCAAAGCCAAGCTTATGTTCGTAAGGTTGCAAAGAATCAGTTTTTTGGATCTGC
>JADLCG010000020.1 GCA_020847355.1 Anaerolineales bacterium
TCTTGAGCATAACCGCTAGTTGGGTAAAGCGTTGTAACCCATTTGAATTTGCCTTCGCCGCCGCGGCTAAACTGCGCTCCGGTAATCGAGCTTAATGCTTTCGCCCGCCGCGTGGATTTTTCCGGATCGGCATTCGTCTGCCCATGCGTATTGGTGGCGGAGTGAACGCGAATGCGCCCTTCAAATTCAGCGTAAGCAATTTTGTAAAAGGTAGGGATAAATTCAATTTGTTCGTCTGTGGTGGCGTGCGCCAAATACATTTCATCTTGGCTAAAAGGCATCATACCGGGGATCGCCATCATCAAATGCGGATGACCGCCCTTTTCCAAAATTTGAATATATAACTCGCGGAGCAATGGTTCGGCGGCGGTTGTGCCTTCTAAGAGAATACGGTCTCCGGGCGCCACGCGAGCGGAATGTTCTACTAAAACTTTTGCATAATTTTTAATGCGCAAATCAGCCACAAGTCAACTCCTAAATGTGGATTGGATTTCAAAATTATACCCCTTGCCGTCGTAATTTTAAGCTCAATTTTGGATGATAGGTTTTAACGCACAGGCGCAAGGTCGCAAAGAAAAATGGATAAAGACGCTTTGATTCTCGGCTAAAATTGTAAGCATCATATTCAAATAAGGAGATTTATGAACTCACGCTTCAGCCCGGACCCGAATCTGGCTACTGCTCTTACGCCTCCTGCTCACTGGTACACAGACCCCGCCCTGCTAGAATTTGAAAAACAAAAAGTATTTGCATCCACATGGCAATACGCTTCTTCTTTAGACGTGTTGAAACTACCCGGCAATTATGCCGCCGTAGAAGTGAACGGCATTCCCATTGTTTTAGCTCGCGGACAAGATGGAATCCTGCGAGCGTTTCACAATGTCTGTCGTCATCGCGCGGGCGTGGTGGCGCGCGGTTGTGGAAATCGCAAGTCTCTACAATGCCAATATCACGGTTGGGTGTATGGCTTGGATGGCAAACTGCGTACTGCGCCAGAATTTGACGGCGTGGAAAATTTCAACAAAGCAGATTTTGGATTGATCCCCATCCGCGTGGAAACGTGGGGCATGTTTGCGTTTGTCAATTTAGATAATTCCGCGCCGCCGTTGCTGGAAGTCCTCGGTAATATCCCGCAAGAAACTGCCGGTTTAGATTTTGATACGCTTCGCAAAGTGGAACGCCGCGATTATGTGATTAACTGCAACTGGAAAATTTATATTGATAATTACCTCGAAGGCTATCATATCCCGATTGCCCATCCGGGCTTGTTCAAAGAAATAGATTACGATAAATACCGCGTGGATACTTTTCGATATTATTCCTCGCAATACGCGCCGATTCGCCCGATCCGTTCGGAAGATTCTGCCGGAAGAATCTTTACCGAGCTCAAAGGCGATGAACAAGCCCATTATTATTGGATCTTTCCAAACTTCATGTTGAATACTTATCCGGGCAACGTGCAGATCAATATTATCGTCCCGCTCAGCCACGCTAAAACGCTGACCATCTTTGAATGGTACTTCGCCGACCCGGGTACGCCAGAAGCTTGGAATAATTTACAAGACGGCATTGCCTTCAGCGATAACGTCCAAAAGGAAGATATTCAAATCTGTGAGGACGTGCAACGCAACATGCAATCAGGCGTGTATTATCAGGGCAGGTATTCCGTCAAGCGCGAAAACGGCGTGCATCACTTCCATAGTTTGACGAGCGAGTTTTTGAATAAGTAAGAAACTAGAGAGCAGATAGAAGAGAGCAGTGGAGTTAAAATGACAGTTGCAGGATTAAAGCGTTTAAAAGTGTGGGTAAAGGCAAAAGATTTTGCGATTAAGATTTATAAAGATATATTGCCTTTATTGCCTGCTGAAGAAAAATGGAATCTAAATTCTCAACTTAGGCGTTCTTCTCTCAGCGTCTCTGCAAATATAGCAGAAGGATATGGGAGGTTTTATTATCAGGATAATGTTCGTTTTTGTTATATTGCCCGCGGCTCTTTATCTGAAACTTTAAGTCATCTTGTATTTGCTTTTGAATCTAAATATATTCCCATGCCTATTTACGAACAATTTGAAAAAGAAGGTGAAGAAATTGATAAAATGCTTAATGGCTATATTGCCTATCTTAAGAAAAGCAAACAAGGCGCAAATGAACCTGGCGCAAATATTCTTCGCGAAGATTCGGATAGCTACTTCATTGAATCTTTAGAAGACTCTACTGTTGAAAATACTGCTCTCTAATTTCTATTCTCTTAAATCTTACCTATGAAACAACTTTTACAAAATATTCGTGATGGAAAAACTTTGATCGAAGATGTGCCTATCCCAACCCCGCGCGCTGGGCAAGCGCTCGTTAAGGTTTCAGCCAGTTTAGTTTCGGCTGGCACCGAACGCATGGTCGTTGAATTTGCGGAAAAAAGTTTAGTGGGCAAAGCCCGCTCAAGACCCGACCTCGTCAAACAAGTGTTGGAGAAAGCCAAGCGCGAAGGCGTCGCTCCCACGCTTCAAGCCGCTTTCAATCGCCTTGATCAACCGATGGCGCTTGGCTATTCGTCCGCTGGCACGATCGTTGCGCTCGGCAAAAATATGCGCGGCTTCAAAATTGGTCAACGTGTGGCGTGTGCGGGCGGCGGTTATGCCGTTCACGCGGAATATAACCTTATCCCCAAAAATCTTTTAACGCCGCTTCCCAAAAATGTGGATTTTGAATCCGCCGCTTTTACCACGCTCGGCGCGATCGCATTGCATGGCTTCCGTTTGGCAGAGCCGCAACTCGGTGAAAATGTCGCGGTCATTGGGTTGGGTCTTTTGGGATTATTGACGATTCAAATTGCGTCTGCCGCAGGATGCAACGTCCTCGGCATTGACCTTGACCCCCAACGAGTCAAACTCGCTTCTTCTCTTAACATTCAAGCGGTTGCTCGCCCCCAAGCAGAATCGTCCGCTCAAGCATTCACTGCCAATCGCGGCTTCGATACAATTATCATCTGCGCGGACACATCCTCCAACGATCCTGTTGAATTAGCAGGCGCAATCGCCAGAGATCGCGCTAAGGTTGTCGCCACAGGCGCGGTTGGATTAAACATCCCCAGAAAAATTTATTACGAAAAAGAAATTGCTTTTGTCAACTCCCGCTCTTACGGACCAGGGCGTTATGATTCCAATTATGAAGAAAATGGCAATGATTATCCGCTGGGTTACATCCGCTGGACGGAAGGTAGAAACTTTCAAGCAGTTGTAGATTTAATGGAAAGCAAAAAATTGAAAGTTGAAAGTTTGATCACACATCGCTTTCCTATTGAAAATGGCGTTCAAGCCTATGAAGTGATCACAGGTAAAAAGAAAGAATCTTTCCTTGGCGTACTGCTCACTTATCCAGAAGAAAAGAAGAATCAAGAAAACAAAATAATCTTTCCTTCTATCGTCCACCGTCAATCGTCCATCGTCAAGTTAGGCGTTCTCGGCGCAGGTCTTTATGCCAATGCAACTTTATTACCCGTTATCAAAAATAATAAAGATTTTCAACTCGTTGGCGTCGCTTCGTCTGGCGGACTTCACGCCCAACATTCGGGCAAAAAATTCGGCTTTCAATACGCCACGTCCGATGAAGATGAAATTATCAATGATAAAAACATAAACGCCGTTGCGATATTAACTCGCCACGATTCACACGCCGAATTAACCGTCAAAGCCTTGAAGGCTGGAAAAAATGTTTTCCTCGAAAAACCTTTGGCATTAAATTCTGTGCAACTCGACAAAATCGAAAAACAATTACGAATTACTAATCACTTACTTACTGTAGGTTTTAACCGTAGATTTTCTCCGCTCGCTCAATCGCTTAGGTCTCAGGTTTCCAGCCTTAACTCTCCATTGCACGCTCACTATAGAATTAACGCTGGCTACATTCCTGCAAACCACTGGACTCAAGACCCAGCCATCGGCGGCGGAAGAATCATCGGCGAAGCCTGTCACTTCATTGACTTGATTACTTATCTCGTAGGCGCGCCGCCTGTTTCAGTCAATGCAGTGGCTTTGCCCAATCAAGGTAAGTATAGCGACGATAACGTCTCCATGACCTTTACTTTTCCCGATGACTCAATTGGCGTTGTGGATTATCTCGCCAATGGGGATAAATCTTTGCCAAAAGAACGGCTGGAAGTATTTTGCGAAGGCATGGTGGCTGTGTTGGATGATTATGTCTCTTTGACCGTCACCAAAGATGGCAGGAAAAAAGAGGAACGCATGGCGCAAGATAAGGGCTGGAGAAATGAAATGGTTGAATTCGCCAAAACAATTCAAAGCGGCGGCGAAGCGCCCATTCCCTACGAGCAGTTGATCGGAGTCTCCAAAGCTAGTTTCGCGGCGGTGGAGTCAATGAGAAGTAAACAAGCCGTTGCAATAGATTAGCAGAAAATCTAGATAATTTTCCGAATGCCTGCCAAAACCCTCACCGTCCTCAAATATATGCTCCAATTCGGTTTGCGCCCATTATTTTTATATGGACTATATAAACTTGGCTTGAAAGCGGGGTATTACAAGCGAGTAATTCCTAATTTCCCAATCCCTGATTCCCATGCTCTATTCTCCCTCCCATCTCGCGATCAACTTGCTCAAACCCTTGGCGCAGAAGGCAAAGCAAAACTGCTTAACGAAGCAAACGAAATCGTCAACGGGAAAATAAAAATCTTTGGCGAATCTGTTTCGTTGAATTTCGCTCACAACCAACCGCTCCAACATTGGACTTCTTACGAGACCAATCTTCAACCTTCAATCTTCAATCTTCCGCACAACGACATCAAGTACTTATGGGAGCCTGCCCGCTTTGGTTTTGCTTTTACCTTGGGACGCGCTTATCACCTCACGCAGGAAAATCAATATGCCGAAGCCTTTTGGAAATATTTTGAAGACTTCACAAAAAATAATCCTGTAAATCTTGGTCCGCAGTGGATGAATGGGCAAGAGGTTGCGCTTCGTTTGCTGGCGCTCGTTTGGGCGGAGCATGTTTTTGAAAGCGCACCCGCTACAAGTCAAGAAAGAAGCGCGGCGCTTCGTCAAGCTATTTATCAACATGCAAGTCGCATTCCGCCAACTTTGATCTATGCGCGTTCGCAAAATAATAATCATTTGGTCGCCGAAGCGGCGGCAATTTATACCGCCGGATTATTTTTCAAAAATGATTCATGGCGCAAGTTGGGTTGGCGTTGGCTCAATTGGAGTTTTCAAAATCAAATTGGCGGCTTCGGCGAATATATTCAGCACAGCGTTAATTATCACCGTGTGATGTTACAAACTGCATTGTGGGTTAATTTTATTAAGCGGGATGTCTTTTCGACGGGCGCTTCACAAGGCTTAGCGCGATCTGCTCACTGGCTTTTCTCACTCCTCGACAGCGCCTCGGGACTCGCCCCGAACTTGGGAGCCAACGATGGGGCTTTGATTTTCCCTTTGAGCGTTACCCCGTTTGAAGATTACCGCCCAACTGTGCAAGCCGCGGCGCGCGCGTTTTTACGCAATAGCTTAACCTCTGGCGTGTGGGATGAAACCGCTTTATGGTTTGGACTCAAAGCCGCTGGGCGCGAAAGCGATTCGGATATTTACTTGACCGATAATTTACATGCGAAAAATTCCTGGGGCTATTTGCGAACCTCGAATTTCAAATCGCGCTTGGCGCATATAGATCAATTACATTTTGATTTATGGTGGCGCGGATTGAACATCGCGCAGGATGCAGGGACTTATTTGTATAATGCCGAAGCGCCGTGGGATAACCCGCTAGTGACGACCAGCGTGCACAACACCGTGACAGTGGATGGCAAAGACCAAATGACCCGCGCCGGAAAATTTTTGGTTTTAGATTGGGCGAACGGATACGCCAAGCCGCTGATTGATTTGAATGAAAAGATTTTGCACAAAATTAAGGCATATCATACGGGCTATCAAGATTTGCGCGTGAAGCATGAAAGAACGGTTACAGTCTATGACGATGAATTTTGGGAAGTGGAAGATCGCTTGCTGAATTGGCGCAGGCGGTTTCGTACTTATCGCCTGCATTGGCTGTTGATTGACGGCGCATGGACTTTAGAAACTGACGACCA
>JADLCG010000021.1 GCA_020847355.1 Anaerolineales bacterium
AGGCGTCTCCGCCGACATAAACGCTGTAAGCCACCTGACCCATGAATAGCGCCGCCAGCAACGCTGTTTTCCAATCTCTGCGAAAGAAGAAGACGCTTAAAGGGAGCAGGAAGACGATCCAGTTGGCAAAATAAGCGAGGTGAATCAGCGCGTAAAGTCCGCGGATGATTCTGAGCGGAAGCGCAAAGCCTTCAATTTTTAGATAGTACGTATTGGGCAGGAGTTGGCCGTAATACAAATAGCGAGCCAGCGTTTGCCCGCCAAGCGAAAGAGCTAGCAAACCCAATCCCCACATCAAATGTTGCTTTCGATACTGCGGCTGGAGAATCAGTAAAACGCCGAAAATAACCAAATAGGGAACGGTCATATCAAAGCGCACAAGCGTGGAAACGGCCAGCAGGATATAAGCCCAGATGGGGAAGCGCGCCGGAGCCTGGCGGAGAATGAGATATACGGCAAACGTCAAGATTAAGACGAGAACGCTCACCTCCATGCCTAATAGCGACCACCAGATTAGCGGCGTATAGAACGCCGTAAAGACTACCGCCGCAAGCATCGTTATTAAACTACCCGTCAATTCTTCGACAATTTTTCGGACGAAGAATAAAGTTGCCGCTGTGAAAATCAATCCGCTGATTTGGATATACAAGCTGATCGTGTTTTGCGGAATGGGGAAGAGATGGAAGAAGGCCATGTAAGCCACCCAAAGCGGGTTGGTGAATCCTTCGACGTATTCTCCCGCATTCCAAACCCAACCCAAGCCGTGCGCGAGATTGTAAGCGTAGCGCATCGAAATCATCGCGTCGTCAAAAAGGATGTAATAGGTTTTTCCGTCAATGAAGAAACTGCTGTCTTGAATGTAGCGAAGTCCGTAATAAAGATAGCCAAGAATGACAAGCCCAAATAAGAAGTTGCGAAGAAGTTTAGAATTCATACCGCTATTATAAAGGATAACATTTTTTTCTCTTCCAAAATTCACTTGTTGAATTTTGGAGTATAATTTGCCGGTCTTAGAATTCTGCGGAGCGTTCTCTTCGGCGCTGGCGCTAAAACTTAACGGAGTAACAAAAAATGGCAAAAGCAAAACTCATCGCCCCGTATGGCGGCAAACTTGTAAATTTAGTGGCGGAGGGCAAAGAACGCGAAGCGTTACTCGCTAAAGCCGCGCAACTGCCTTCGATCAAAATTACCAATCGCAATTTGTGCGATTTGGAATTGATCGCCACCGGCGGCTTCTCCCCCTTGACCACATTCATGGGCAAAGCCGATTATGACCGTGTATTAAGAGAAATGCGTTTGGCGGATGGAACTTTATTTCCGCTTCCCATCACCCTAACCGCCGACCCCAAAGAATTGCCCACCGTTGGCGAAGAACTCGTCTTACGCAATGCAAATTTTGACGTGATCGCCATTATGACGATAGACGAAATTTATCATTGGGATTTGGAAACAGAAGCGGCTTTGGCTTACGGCACAACCGATTCTAAACACCCGATGGTTTCTGAAATGGCGCGCTGGAATAAAGTTTGTATTTCTGGCCCATTGAAAGTTTTGAACTTACCGAAATATTATGACTTTGTGGATTTACGCCTCACTCCCGCCCAAGTCCGCGCTCGCCTCGAGGAATTAGGCAATGATAATGTCGTCGCCTTTCAAACGCGCAACCCCTTGCACAGAATTCACGAAGAACTGACCAAACGCGCCGCCTCCCAAGTGAACGGCTCATTATTAGTTCACCCAACAGTCGGCATGACCAAACCGGGCGATGTTGATCACTATACCCGCGTGCGCACTTACAAAGCCCTAGTGGATAACCACTACGATAAGCAAAAGACCATGCTGAGTTTGCTCCCCTTAGCCATGCGCATGGCGGGACCGAAAGAAGTTCTACTGCACGCCATCATCCGCCGCAATCACGGCGCCAACCACTTTGTGGTTGGGCGCGATCACGCGGGTCCAGGCAATGATTCCACGGGCAAACCGTTTTACGGTCCGTATGACGCGCAAGAAAATATGAAAAAATACGAAGCGGATATCCAAGTCAAAATGATTCCGTTTGAAATGCTCGTCTATCTTCCCGATGAAGCCCGCTACGTGGAAGAAAAAGACGTGCCCAAAGGCGCAAAGACCGCCACCATCTCCGGCACGCAAGTTCGCAACGATTATTTAGCCAAAGGCAAATTACTGCCCGAATGGTTCACCCGCCCAGAGACCGCCGAAATTTTGCGCGAGATGTATCCCGCCCGCCATAAACAGGGTTTTTGTATTTGGTTCACCGGCTTGAGCGGCTCTGGTAAATCTGCCACCACGCAGGTACTCACCACGCTTCTGCTCGAACGCGGACGCGAAACCACCATCTTAGACGGCGACGTAGTGCGCACGCATCTTTCCAAAGGCTTAGGCTTTAGCAAAGAAGACCGCGATACAAACATCCTGCGCATTGGCTTTGTGGCTGGCGAAATTTCGCACGTCGGCGGGGCGGTAGTTTGCGCCGCCATCAGCCCGTATCGCGCCACGCGCGAAGAAGCCCGTAAAATGGTCGGCGAAAACTTCATTGAAGTATTTATGGATACGCCCGTTGAAGTCTGCGAAGAACGCGACGTAAAAGGTTTATACGCCAAAGCCCGCCAAGCCATGCAGGACGGCAAGCCAATGGGCTTCACCGGCGTGGATGATCCCTACGAACCGCCAATCAAGCCTGAAATCGCGCTCAAAGGTTTTGGCGCCACGCCCGAAGATAACGCCCGCGAAATTATGAAGTATCTGGAAGAACAAGGCTTCGTTTTGCCTTTGAAGTAAAAAATAATATCCGTCATTGCGAGGATAAACCCGA